>CACZPT010000109.1 GCA_902783085.1 uncultured Methanobrevibacter sp. | reverse complement strand
TCTTTGAATTATTCAAACAACAAATTTATAATGAAATAATAGATTATATTAACTTGTTAAAAAATAAAATAAATAATTTTTCTTAAGTTTTAAAAATTATTCAATAAAAGATTTTTTCCAAGAATAGAAAAAATTCATATATTCCTTAAAGATTAATTTAAAGTAAAACTAACAAGAACTCACATGATTCTGAAATATATTTCCACACAACATCATCAAAAGTGAAAAAATGATATAGAACAGAATGGGGAGTATTTAATCAAATGAAACAGATAAAATCTGGATGAAAAACATAAAATCTAACTAACAAAATTGAAAACCCAAAATGACAAATTCCATACCTTACTTTTATATATTTGGAAATATATATATAAATCAATTAACAATTTATTTTAATAATGGGAAAACCAACAGCAGTTGGGAGGTTTTTATTTGAATTTCAAATTTAAAAATATTATAGTTATATTGCTATTATTAATTTGTTTAAGTATTGGGGGTGTTAGTGCTAGTGAAGATGCTAGTAATGTGTCCAATACAACTGTTTTGTCCGAACCAATAAGTGTTGATTCTGATAATGGTGTTATTGGTGATATGGCGGGTTCTATGCCTGATGGTGATGTTTTAGGTGCTGATGGCGATGGTTCGTTTACTGATTTACAGGCAGATATTGATGATGCTATTGCTACGGGTGGTGTTCTTAATTTGAATAGAAATTATATTTATACTAGTGGTGTTGATAGTGATGGTTTGAAGTGGGGTGTTGTTGTTAGTGATTCTTTGATAATTAATGGTAATGGTGCTTATTATATTGATGGTGCGGGTGTTGCTCGTATTATGCAGGTTCGTGCTGATAATGTTCAGTTTAATAATGTGATTTTCCAGAATGGGTATAGGGCTGGTAATACGAATAATTTTCAGGGTGCTGCTGTTTATTGTGAGAATTTTAATAATATTTCATTTATAAATTGTAAGTTCTCAGGTAATGGTCAGACTGTTTTCTATCCGGATACTACTGACCGTGCACAGGCTTTAGGTTTATGTATTTATGCTAATGTGGGTTCTAATCTTAATATTAGTGGTTGTACTTTCACAGGTGTTACTGGTACGGGTGTTAATACTGGTGTACGTTGTTATAAAGTAAATAATATTACCGTTTATCGTTCTACTTTTAGTAAGACACATGCAGGTATTTATATTGATGGTGGTAGTAATGTGGCTAATCTTACTTATGTTACTATTAAGGATGATCCTGGTGATGAATATAGTGGTAATGTTAGTTTTAATGTTGTAGCATATGATGTTTTGAATGTTACTGTTGATCATGGTAATTTTGGTGGTAGTTATAATACATATTATATGTTGGGTATTTATCGTGCGAATTATATTTATTGCATTAGTAATACTTTCAATTCTATTTCGGATTCCGGTTATACAGTCTATATTGCTAATGTAAATATTTACTGTTATATGTATAATAATGCTTTTACTAATATACGTCCAGCTTATAATACGAACCGGATTGTTTATGTTGATGGTGTTCGTACTACGGCTAAACTAGATTTTATTTTAAATAAGATGCAGAGTTGTGGAAATCAGCGTACTAATCATTTTCAGATTAATGAGTTTAAGTATGTTTTAGTTGATCAGTTCACGTTTAGTGGTAATCAGGAAACTGAGTTGGATCGTGAAGGATGTTATATTAGTAATATTGATAATTTAAATCTAACTTACTGCACTTTTGATAATAATAATATTGGTCGTACATTAAGATTCGCTAGTATTATTAATTGTAATATTTCCCATTGTACTTTTAACAATATTAGAGGTAAATTAAGTGGCCAAGCAATTTACTTTACTGGTACTACTAATCTTGTTTTTGAATATTCTAAGGTTACTGCTTGTTATTGTAATGCAGGTTCAACATATGCTGTTACTTCAGCTATAATAGATTTTGATGCTACTGGTATGAAGTCTTATGTTTATAAATGTACTTTTGATAATTTGTATTCAAGTAATGTAATTCAAGGTTTCTATGGTATTTTATATACTAATGGTAATTGTGAGGTTGATAGTTGTACTTTTAATAATTATCGTATACGTGGTACTATTGCTTATGGATTTTTCTACAATAATG
>CACZPT010000108.1 GCA_902783085.1 uncultured Methanobrevibacter sp. | reverse complement strand
GTATTATTCGCACAAAAAGGTATTGATGATTTAGCACAACACTACTTATCCAAAGCTGGCGTTTTAGCTGTAAGAAGAGTTAAAAAATCAGATATTGAAAAATTATCAAGAGCAACTGGTGCAACTGTTGTTTCTAACTTAGATGATTTAACTGGTGATGATTTAGGTGAAGCAGGTATTGTTGAATCCAGAAAAATCTCCGGTGAAGACATGATTTTCGTAGAAGAATGTAGTGCAGCTAAAGCAGTAACTTTATTCGTAAGAGGCAGTACCAAACACATAGTTGATGAAATTGTAAGGGCTATTGAAGATGCTATTGGTGTAGTAGCAGCTACTGTTGAAGATGACCAAGTTGTAGCTGGCGGAGGTGCACCAGAAGTAGCTATGGCTAAAAAACTTAAAGATTATGCAGAATCTATTTCTGGAAGAGAACAATTAGCTGTAAATGCATTCGCAGAAGCTTTAGAAATTGTTCCTAAAACTTTAGCTGAAAATGCAGGTTTAGACAGTATTGATTCCTTAGTAGATTTAAGAGCTTCTCAAGAAGACAGTTTCTACATGGGATTAGATGTATTCACAGGTAAAGTATCAGATATGAAAGAAGCTGGTGTAATTGAACCTAAACGTGTTAAAAAACAAGCTATTCAATCTGCATCTGAAGCAGCTGAAATGATTTTAAGAATTGATGATGTAATCGCATCTTCTGGTGGAGCAGAAGACATGCCTATGGATCCTGGTATGGGCGGTATGCCTCCAATGATGTAAATTTAATTTACATCTCTTTTTTTTATTTTTCATGTATAATAATCGGCTTATTTTTAAAACATCTCTTTTAGATGAAATTTATTATTTGAACAATGCTATTTTTATTAAATTAGGCTCTAAAAGAAACACTATTTCTAATTCTGTTCTTAATGGTGGAATTAGGGATGATATAAAATACTTATTCAATCATCATCTATCTCAAGAAACTATTGATTATTTGGAAAATCATGAATTAAATGATTATTTAATTAATTATTGCAATGATTTAAAATTCGATTCAAATTTGTCTTGTGGTCTTGTTACTCTTGCTTTAATGAAGAATGTTTCTATTGTAACTAAAGGATATAAAGACATTGAAGTCACGGCTATTACAACTGCGGGAGTTCGTGTTAATGCTGTCAGGGCAGGTGATAATGCATCATATTATGAAAAAAATGGTGAATTTCATCCTGGTACAATTAATACTATTTTGTTAATTAATGTTAAATTGCCTCAAAATACACTTGTTGAGGGATTTATGACTGCTAGTGAAGCTAAAATTATAGCTTTAAATAATTTAAAAATACCTTCACAGTTTTCTAATGGTTTTGCAACTGGAACAGGAACTGATGGTTTAATTATTGCATCTAATTTAGATTCTGATAATTTGGTGACTAATGCGGGCAAACATTCTAAGTTGGGTGAACTAATTGCTAAAAGTATAATTGAATCTATACATGTAGCAATTAAAAAGCAAGTTTGCATTACACCTTCTTCACAATCTAATGTTTTGGTATTGTTAAATAGATACAAATTAGATATCAATGAATTTTATAGTAGGCTTGATGAAGATAAACATAACTTTATTCTTCAGCTGAAATTTGATTCTAAAATTCAAGAAAATATTGCAATTACAACTTCAATTTTAAACTTAATGGATGATGTTGAAAATAAAATAATTGATAAAAAAATTGCCTTTAAGCTGGCTAATTTACAGTTAGACTATTGTATTGGAAGTACTGTTAAAAAATTATTATCTTATTGGATTGATTATTTTTTATCTTAATTATTTTTTAACAAATTTTATTTATTTGTTCATTTTTTCCGACTATATTCGAATTTTTTTTAAACATTAATTAATTTAAATTTCTTTAATTTAGTTAAAATTTTTAGTTTTATCTGAATAATTTATTATTTTTATCATTATTTTTTATATTTATTTGTTTATTTGTTTAATTTCCGACCATAATTAACTTTTAATATAATATTGAACAAAAATCAAAATAATTCATGTTTTTATAATAATAATGAATGGAATGGTGTTTTTATGGTTGCATTTGAGAGAGCAAAATCAGGTATTAATCAACTCGATGAAACTTTAGATAATATTCGTTTAGGCGATAATGTAGTTTGGCAAGTTTCTAATCTTAAGGAATTTTCATATTTTGTTAATCCATTTATCAAGCAAGCTTTAAAAGATGAAAGAAACTTAATTTATATAAATTTCGGACAACATGAACCCTTAATTGAAATGGATGATAGTGATTTTGAAAAATTGGCTGAAAATGAAAGAAATCCAAACAAAGAATTTGCAATGATTGAAAAAGATGGAATTAAGATTTATAAAGTTGATCCAACAATGCAATTTGAGCTATTTACTTTGGAAGTTCACAATATTATCAAAAAAGAAGGTTGGGATGCATTTTATGTCTTTGATTGTTTATCTGATTTGCAATCTGCATGGTCAACGGATTTAATGATGGGTAATTTCTTTAGAGTTACTTGCCCATATTTATTTTCACTTGATACTATCGCTTATTTTCCAATAATTCGTGGAAAACATTCTTTTGAAGCGATAGCTAAAATTCGCGAGACAACACAGTTATTTTTAGATATATATTCCAATAAGGATGTTGTTTATGTTCATCCACTTAAAGTGTGGAATAGATACTCTCAAAATATGTTTTTAGGGCATAAATACACGCCTGAAACAGGTGAGGTTATAACTTTAACCGATGGATTGGAAGTCAGCAAATATTATAGTATTATAAATAAAACTTCTACGTATCATAATGAGCAAAATACAGATAGTTGGGAGCGTTTTTTCACATTAACAGAACTACAACATGAAAATGGTGAGGATGTATCTGATAAATGTGATTTAATGTGTAATATGATGATGACTAAAGAGCCAAATGTGGCTGTAAAAATTAAAGAATATTTCGCTTATGAAGATTATTTAAGTATTTATCACCGTCTTGTCGGAAGTGGAATGATTGGTGGAAAAGCTTGTGGTATGTTACTGGCTCGTAAAATCATTGAAAAAAACAGGCCAGATATTTATTCTAAATTTGAACCAGACGATTCATTTTATATTGGTTCAGATTTGTTTTATACTTATATTGTTTCAAATGATTTATGGGATTTGCGTGTAAAACAGAGAACCGACGAAGGTTATTACGAAGCAGGTATTCAATTAGAAGAAGCACTTAAAAATGGAAAATTTTCTGATGATATTAAAAATGAATTTAGAAGAATTTTAGATTATTTCGGTCAAAGCCCAATTATTGTCCGTTCTAGTAGCCTTTTGGAAGACGGTTTTGGAAATGCTTTCGCTGGAAAATATGAATCTGTTTTTTGTGTTAATCAAGGACCTATTGAAGATAGACTTGAAGCTTTTGAAGAAGCAGTTAAAACAGTATATTCAAGCATGATGAATATTTCTGCTTTAGAGTATAGGCTATTAAATGGTTTGGATAAAAATGATGAACAAATGGCATTACTTGTTCAAAGAGTTTCTGGTTCTTATTGTGGAGATTATTTCTTCCCAACCATGGCAGGGGTTGGATTTTCATATAGTTCATATTTACCATCCCCAGACATGAAACATGATGCTGGAATGCTTAGACTTGTAATGGGGCTTGGAACAAAAGCAGTTGATAGGACTGAGAATGATTATCCGAGAATTATTAATTTAGATAGGCCAAAAGCAATAACATTACAAAATGTAAAAGATAGGCATAGATATTCGCAGCATTCATTAGATGTTTTAGATATAAAAAATGTCTCGATTCATGATATTCCTGTTAACGATGGTCTTGAAGTAATTCCAAGATATGCAAAACGTTTTGTAATCGAGCATGATCGTGAAGCTGAAAGAAGATTGCGTGAACGTGGTCAAAAAAGAGAAGTTGTTTTTGTAAATTGTAATGGTATTGTTAATAATGATGAATTCACTTCGATAATGGAAGATTTACTTAAAACATTAGAAGAGGCTTATGAATATCCAGTTGATGTTGAATATACAATCAATGTGGGTCAGGATAGGAATTTTGTTATTAATTTACTCCAATGTAGACCTCTTCAGATTTCAACAACAAATGAAGTTATTAAGATTCCTAAAGATAAAGGAGATACTTATTTCCATATTAAAAATTCGTCAATGGGTCGTTCTAGAAATGAAAAAATTGACACATTGGTTTATGTTAATCCACATAAATATTATGAATATCCATATAATAAAAAAAGTTCTATTGCAAGAATTATTGGAAAAATAAATGCATATTGCAGACAAAACAATAAAAAGTCCATGTTGATTGTACCTGGAAGAATAGGTACTTCTTCACCAGAACTTGGAATTCCAGTTGTTTTTGCAGATATTAGTCAATTTTCAGCTATTTTGGAAGAATCATATAGTGAAGTAGGTTATGTTCCCGAATTATCATTTGGAAGCCATATGTTTCAGGATTTAGTTGAAGCTGATATTTATTATGGGGCATTATTTGAAAATGAGAATCGTTTAGAATTTAATAAAGAATTAATTAAAGATTATCCAAATAAACTTCATGAAATTGATGATAGCTTATCTAGTGAATTATATGATATGATTCATGTGGTTGATTTTAATGATAATTTTGAATTTTATTATGATATGACTAATGATGAGGGTAAATGTATATTAAATTAAATAATCATATAGTTAAACATCAAAAATATATGGTGATTTAATGAGAACTAAAGAATTTTTTGGTAAAGAAATTTTAAATAGTGATATTAGAATTATTGGAAAAGTCCATGATGTAATTTTTGATGAAGACACATTTGAAATTACTGATTTGGTCATTAAAAAAATTGGAATTTCTGAACAATTCAAATCAACTGAAGATCTTATTCCTTCAGAACTTGTAAAATCAGTTGGAGATAAAATTTTACTTAAAGATGATGATGATATATAATGACATCTAAAGAGTACTTAATTGATTTATTAAAAGAAAATGAAGTATTTTTAAAAGGCGATTTTACATTATCTTCAGGTAAAAAAAGTGATTATTATATTAACATGAAAAAAGCTATTACTAACCCTGAAATATTATCGAGGATAGCTAAATTAATCACTGAGAAAATTGCTAATGATGATGTTGATAAAGTAGCTGGTCCGGCTTTAGGGGCGGTTCCAATAGCTACTGCAGTTTCTCTTGAATCAAAATTACCTTTATTAATGATTAGGAAAGAAAAAAAGGGTTATGGTACTTCTAAATTAATCGAAGGTGAATTAAATTCTGGAGATAACGTTATTGTTGTAGAAGATGTTACAACTACTGGGGCCTCATTGCTTAAAGCTATTAATGCAATTAAAGAAAATGGCGGCAATGTAACAAGGGCTTTCGTTGTTGTTGATAGGCAAGAAGGTGCATTATCTGAGTTTGATGATAATGGTATTAAGTTAGAACCTTTAATTTTAGTAAATGAGTTTTTTTAAAAAAATTTGATGGATTTAAATCCATCATAATATTATTTTTGGGCATGATGAACAATATGTGGTAATTCATCAATAATTATTTTTGAAGCTGTTTTAACAGCATTAGGTGATCCAGGCATGGAAAATATGCAACTTTTTTTATAAACACCAGCGGTTGCTCTGGATAGCAATGCTCCAGACCCAATTTCTAAATAGGATTGATGCCTAAATATTTCCCCAAACCCGTCAATTTTTTTATCAAATAATCCTTCAACAGTTTCTATAGTAATGTCTCTCATATCAAGACCCGTCCCTCCTGTTGTTAAAATTACATCAACATGAGCATCAATCATATCTTCAATCGTTGCTGCAAGTTCACTTTTTTCATCGGGAATTACTATTCTTGAGTTAAAGGAGTATCTTTTTTTAATTTCTTCCTCAAGATATTGGCCAGATAAATCATCTTCTTTGGTCTTTGTATCACTTAATGTTATTACTCCACAGAGTATATCATTAGATGATTCATTATGATGTTGTTTTGTTGTTTTACTTTCCATTCAGTCACCATATATTTTATAATAATTTTTTTAACTGATTATAATATTCAATGTTTTTAAGTAATTTTGATGTTACTACATAAACTGATCCATATCCGGTGGTTTTCTTTTCAACTAGCTTATAACTTTTCATTATACGAATGTGGTAATGAACAGTATTATAACTTATTCCAAGCATATTTGCAAGTTGATTTATATTTAATGGTCTTTTAATTATTTCATCAATAATCCTTGCAGAGGTTCTTCCACCTTTTCTATTTAATATTAATATGGTTATTTCATCATTTTTATTTTTTTTGATTATTTTTTGTTCATTTATTTTCATCACCATTATTTAATGTATTAAATAGGGCTTGAGACCATTTTTTACCATCAATACTTTTATCAACCAAAATCTGAGAATCATCATAGTATCCATCTTTGAAAAATAAACTAAGGCTCATGAAACTTTCAGATATTGTTAAAAATAATTTCAAATCATTTTCTGTTTCTTTTATTGTTACTTTATTGCTTTTAATTAAATTTTTATTTAAAAATTCATTTTTCTTTATAGTTCTTAAGATTTTTTCATTAATTACGAAATTCACATGTTTTAATTTTTCATCTTTTAAAAATTGTATTATGTATTTTAAATGCTTTTCAGAATAAATTGGGAGTATGATGTTGAGATTTTTTACTTCACTTATTAGATTAATATAATAATTAAATGCATTTGATAAATCTTTTGTTGTGGAAGTTATGTATTGTGAATCTTTAAGTAAGTATAGTTTATTTAGTAAACTTTCAGGAATGCCTGTTAAATCGTGACTATCCCAAAATATTTTGTTTTTATCGATTGAATACCAGTTATCGATTAATTTAATCATATTGGTCGTTAATATGTATCCATTTGATGTCAGCTCATAGTATTTTTGATTCTTTTTAACTAAATTTACTTCCTCTAATTCTTTTAGACCGTGTAATATTGTTGCTGAAGGTTTTTTTAGATTATTTCTTATTTCATCTAAGTTTTTTGAATTATCATACAGGGATATTAGAAGTTTTGTTCTCATTGAAGAAGTTAAAATGTATTTTACTCCCTTAAACTCCATGTTTAGTTGTTCTTTTGTTTTTGCACTTGTCATCATATTGCCTCGATTTTAATTGTTTCAAATAACTCATTTGCCCAATTTAAAGATTTTTTATTTTTTGAACTTAAAATCCGGTTTTGGTCATAGCTGCCGTCATTTTTAAATAGTCCTAAGTTCATTGTATCATCACATATTGCCAGATATATGTTTAAATCTTTATTTAGAATATGGACGTTCAAATTGCCTTTTTTAATGGAGTCATGTTTCGTTTTTTTGTCAATATTGCCCAATAATCCTTTATAAATGGTTTTATTGAGTATTAATTCTATATTTCCGTCATTTATGAGGATTTGTTCTAATAATTTTGGATATTCTGGGTGTACATAAGGTAATATGGCTTTTAGAGATTTAGAATCAATCAACTGGTTTTTAACAGTATTGTGGGTTTTGTAAATATCGGTGGGGTTTGTTTCAATTAATTTTGATTCGTATAAATCATTGATATTTTCAATGCTTTCATTATTGATGTAGTCGATGTTGTGTTTATTCCAGAAATTGTTGAAATTTTTGATTATGTCCATACTTTTTTTAAACTCGATTAAATGATTTATGTAGATTTTGGTCATTGGAGTTAATTCATAGGTTTTATTGTCTTTTATAACGTGTTTATTGAACTCTAATTTGTTCAAATTGCTTGAAACGGAACTATAGGTTATATTTGTCTTTTTAACGATTTCATTAAGAGTTTGGGGTTTTTCTTTAAGTTCGGTTAATATTTTTAAACGTATTTCAGATTTTGCTAGAAATATTAATTTTTTGTTTATATTATAATTATTTTCTTCCATATTAATCACTAATTAATTTAATTTTACCTAATTTTTTTATTATTGGGTAATTCGTTCATATAATTAGTTTTTTTATGGATATTTAAATAAATTTTTGAAACTTTTATGAAGTTTCTATGAAGTTTCTATGAAACTTTTATGAAATTTTTATGAAATTTGTTAATAATTTTAATTCGTGTTTATTAAAAAAATAGTGTTTAATAAAATGTTAATATTTTATCTTGATATTTTAAAAAAAGGATTTGTTAAATTAAGCTATTTTTCAATTCGTATTGTATCATTTCTTGAATTATATCTGATAATTAAATTGCATTAACTTCTGTTCTATTTGGATTATTTTTATATATAAAAATTTATTAATTTTTAAATCAAATTTATTGTCATGGAAATTTGTTATGTGTTAGACGCATCTGCATTTATAAACGGATTCAATCCAACTTCAAATAATAATTTTACAGTTCCTGAAATTACTTCTGAAATTAAGGATTTTAAGTCTAAATTAGTTTTTGATAATGCTGTTGAGGATGGAAAAATTATTATTCGAGACATTAATCAAGAATATTTAGATAAAACTGAAGAAAGCATATCAGAATCTGGTGATATTTTAAGATTGTCTATTCCTGATAAAAAATTAATAGCTCTTGCATTAATGTTATTTGATGAGGGTCATAATGTTAAAGTAATCACTGATGATTATACAATTCAAAATACTTTAAAAATTATTAATATACCATATTCTGGCATTTTAACTGATGGAATCAAAGGAATTTATAATTGGGAGATGGTTTGTCAAGGTTGTAAAAAGGAATTTGATGAAAATTATCCATTTGACGACTGTGATGTTTGTGGATCATCTTTGTTTAAAAAAAGGATTAAGGTGAATAAATGAAGATTGGAATAGTTGTTCATGGTCCAAATATTATAGATTCTGGCTATGCACTTGATTTAATCAATTTAATTAGAGAATATGGGGATGTTTCTGTAAGATTGGGTGGAACTATGGGCAGAACAGCAGTCATTGATAATTCACTGGAAAATATTATTGATATTTCTAAAAAATTAGTTCCAAGTGATTCTCTTAAGATTTTTCATGATGCTAATGTAGATTTAATTTTTCTTTTAAATTATGGCAAATCATCAACAACAGGTCAAGTTTTTGGATATAAAGTCTATAGTCATTATAAAGATAAAATAACTGATAATAAAGTTCCTATTATCCAAATTGAAAGACCTGGCGAAGCGGATGGTAGTGTAATTAACTGGGCTGAAAAATCAGATTTGGCAATAGAGTTCGCATCCAAATTGAACTTAAATATTGTAACTCCTGATGAAATTTTTGAAACTCATATTAAACAAGATAAGAATAGTAAAACTCAAAGAGTTATTCATGGGGTAAGTCCTTTTGAAAATATAATGGTTAATGGTGTGGTTATTGGTAAATCAACATCAGAAAAACTTATTTTGGTTGCACAGGACAATCATATTGTGGACATCATCGGTGGTGAAATTAAGCCCCATGGAATTGAAAAATTAGGTGAAGTGGATTTAAATACAGCCATTGTTAAAACTGGACTTTTAAGGAAAGCTAAAGTAAAACCCAGAATTTTAGAAAATAATAAATCTAAAGATTTTAAATTATCATTTTTAGACCATGCAGGTGAAGATGTCTATAAATTCAAAGATTCTTCTGTTGTAATTACAATTGGAGATGATACTACACTGATTGCATCAGATATTTTATACAGATTTAATATTCCTATAATTGGTATTACTGACGGAGATTTGGATAAAGTAGTTGAAGATGGTTTTAAAGCTAAAAATTCAATTATATTTGAGCTTGAAAGTGGTCATGATGATATTATTGGCGAAGAAATCCACAGAATTATCTTTAAAAATAAAGATGAATTAATAAATTATGATGAATTTACGGATATTTCAGCTATTGAGTCAAAAATTATTGAAATAATAAATAATAGAAATTGTAAATATAAAATTAATAAAATTTAAGGTCGTGTTCATATTTTAGATTTTAAAAATCTTATGAAATCCATTCAGGAATTTGAAGGGGTTTCACGTAAAAGTTCAATTGATAATGTGATTTCTCTTTTAGATGAAGCATATAATGTTTCAGGTAATGTTGTAATTGATATTGGCGATGATGCATCAGCTATTGACATCGGTAATAATCAAGTAATTCTGGTTGCTGCTGATGGTATATGGGGTCAAATAATGAATGTAAATCCATATTGGGCAGGATATTGTTCTATTTTAGTTAATGTTAATGATATTGCTGCTATGGGGGGTAAACCATTGGCCATGGTCAATATAATGTCTATTAAAAATGATGAGATTTGTGGGGAATTACTTAGAGGAATCAAGGATGGATGTTTAAAGTTCGGTGTTCCAATGGTTGGGGGACACTTACATCCTGATGGGGATTGTGATTCTTTAGGTGTTGCAATCGTAGGTATTGCTCAAAAAGATAAATTAATTACTAGTTTTAATGCTGAAGTTGGCGATAAAGTTATTGTTGCAATTGATTTGGATGGTAAACCTCATGAAATGTTTAGTTTAAACTGGGATACGACCTATGATAAGGATAAAAAAATTGTTCAAGATCAAATTACTGCAGTACAGCATTTAGCTGAAAATGATTATATTAATTCTGGAAAAGATATTTCAAATCCTGGGGTTTTAGGAACATTAGAAATGCTTTTAGAGACATCTAATAAAGGTGCTCATGTAAATTTATTGGATATTCCTAAAAATGAAAATATGGATTGGGAAGATTGGTTGAAGTCATATCCTGGTTCAGGTTTTGTTTTCACTGCAAAAGATGATAAATGCGATTTTATCATTGATTATTTGTCTAAATATTCTATTGAAGCTAATGTGGTTGGTGAAGTCACTGATGATAATTCACTTTATGTTAGTTATGGGGATGAAAAAATAGAGCTTTTCAATCAGGACAAAAACCCAGTATTTTTGTTTAAATAATCATCTGACATAAAAGAAGAAGAAATTACTTCCTCTATTTGATTGTTCATATTCTTGCTGTTGATATTCTATTTCTTCTTGGTTTAGACTGGTCCTGTAATCGGATAGCGCTTTGGATAATTTACTATATAATTGTTCGCTAGTTATTGTTGAAGGGGGAGTATTTTCAATCATATTCTCGATTTCAGGAGTTATTGAATCTCCTTTATATGAAATTACAAAGATTGTATCTTCAATAGGTAGATAAATGCTTGTAAGATTGCTGTTAGCTATATCAATATAACTATATATCACATATGTTGGATGATTGCCGATTGTTGTTTCTTGTGTTGTTATTACTGAACCTTCAAGCATATCTAATCCAAAATTAAATCTTAAGTTATTATAGTTATCTAAAGATAATATTCTAAAATTATATGGATTAATATAAACATATGAATTATTTTTAAGTATTCCACCATCATATTGTGGGGGTATTTGAAAATCTATGCCACTCACGGGTTTTGTTAAGTTATTTGTATTTTCACCACTTACAAGACTAAGCGATATAAAAATTAAAATTAAACAAGTTATAATCAATACTTTTTTATTCATAGTTTAAACTTTGTTTATTTATTTAAATGGTTTTTCTAAAAGATTCAAATGGGTAACTATTTTTATATTAAAATATATAGTTAATGTATTAAACAACAATATTGGGAGATTGTATGTTAATTAAAATTAATGGCGAAGAGATTGATGTGGCAGATGGTTCTTCAATTCAAGATGTAATTGATAAAACCCATGCACCATATACTCCTGGTAGTATCATTTGCTTAATTAAGGGTAAAAAAGAACTGGAGATGAATATTACTAAATATAAAATCAAAACAACTCAAGGTTCTATTATCATTGAATTGTCTGATGTTGATGAAGCAAAACCCCTTGTTAATGTTTGGAAAAATCAATATAAAGATTTTGTGGATTTGTCTATTAGGTGGTCTACAGTAAATGAAGTTGCTATTGGACCTATTAGTACGGATTTAGAACCAACTTCTGATGAATACAAATATTTCGAAGGAGATGTTGTTTTAAGTTTATCTAGCTTTAGTAACGAATCAACTCACTTAATTCTCCTTAAAGAAAACACTACTAATGTATATAGTGTACCACCATATAATAAAGGTATTTTTGCACATATTATTGGGGGTAAAAAAACTTTGGGATTATTGACTGATGATGATAAAATAACTTCGATTGAGCCAATTATTGAAAGGAGCACAACAACTGATAGTTTAGCAGTTTCTGATTTAAACATTGTTTTGGAAGAGGGTAATGAATTATATACTTATATTTCATTTGAAATTGATGAATCTTCACCAATTTGTGTTGAACACTTGTTTTCAATAATTAAAGATGGCAGAATTAAAGTTAATTTTGATTCGAATTCATTTTTAGGTTTTTATAGTTTAGAAAATATTGAAAAGCCTAAAGAAGATACTACTCAAAGGACTAGGGGAACAATTACGATTAGAAATACTGGGCATGGTGTTGGTAGGATGTATATCTACCGGGAAAATAGAGTTCTAACCCCAAATCATACTACAGTTGGTAAAATTATTAATGGGATGGAAATTATAGATATTGCTAGTAGTGGCGATTTTATTACAGTAAAATCTGAACAACAAAGATTACTTTTACTTAATCACTCACAAGGTGAAGCTGGAAGAATTTTAGCAGATGCTGGTGTTGAGCAGATACGTGAGGGAGTAACTGATGATAATGGTTTAATTGTAGAACAGTCTCCTAAACATACTATTGATATTTTGCGTGAAGGGAAAGTTGTAACTAAAGCTATTAATCCGGATGAATTATGTGAGATTGAACTTGTGGATAATGCTCCAAGATCAGTTAAATATTTCAAATTTGTATCTGGTCTTTTAGAAAATCCGATTGGTGAGATTAAAGTTCACTTTGCTGTGCCTGGAATGCACATTACTATTTTTGAAGGCGATAAGAAACTAGCTAAAGGACTTATTCCTGAAAATAATCCTGTTGATATTGTTAATGAATGTGAAATTGGTATTACGAACATGTCTGCGAAAAATGCAGGGCTTATTGGTGTGAGATTTGAACCTAATAGTGATTTTGGACCGACTGCAGAGTCATTTGGTGCAACAAATATTATTGGTAAAATTGTCTCAAATACTGATGGTTATGAAGATTTGAAGGAAGGAGTTGTAGTTTATGTCAGAGAATCTATGCATAAGTCCTAAATTGGGTAAAGAAGATTGGGATCCAGATGTAATCACTCGCATGATTATTCTTGGACCTGGGGCTCGTGTAAGTGAAAGTGAAATTGTTGGTGAATTCCACATGTTGGGACTTCCTTTAACAATTAAAAATACTTGTTATGGGTCTATGATAAGTGGTAAAAAAGAAGATGTTTATAAAGCAATAAAAGAGATTAGAAAATTAGATCCAGCACATATTTTCACAAAAGAAAGAGGTTTTGCTCCAGGTGACCCTAGAAGATGTAGGGGTCATAGATTTGGACCAAGAGAAGGATTCCATCAAATGGAAAAAGAGTATACGATACTTGGTTATGTTGCTGAGGCATTAGAAAACCCTAAGGAAGCTACAGTTGAAGAGAAAAAACCAGTTAGTGTTGATGAATTTAAAAAAATTATGAATGAAAGTTTAGAAAATAAAGAATAGGTGAAATTATGGTAAAAGTCGCTATTTATCCCCCAAATTCCTTGATATTGGCAGATTTAATTGAAAGGAAAGGTCATACTCCATTAGTTCTTCAAAAACAAATTAGGCAGAAAATTAAAGATCCTGAGATTGATTCTCCTCCAATGAATATTACGGAAGAAGATCCTATTAAAGGCCTTAAATATGCAGCTATTGAAGTTCCTTCTGGTGTTCGTGGAAGAATGTCAATTATTGGTCCATTAATTGATGATGCTGAAGCAGCCATTATTGTTGATGGAGCACCATTTGGTTTCGGTTGTATTGGTTGTGCAAGGACAAATGAATTATCAATATTTTTACTTAGAAATAAGGGTATTCCTGTCTTAGAAGTTAATTATCCAACAAACCAAGATGAAACTTATGTTATGGTAAATGAAATTAATGAATTTATTGATTCACTTGAAGAAAAATCACAGGAGGAATAAATATGGTTAAAATTGCTTTAGTTTCATGTGGAACTGAATATAGTGGAATTCAAAAAGAAATTGAAAAAGCAGCTAATAAATTTGGTGCAGAAATTATTCTTCCAGAAATTGATTTAGACTATATTGATGAGGCTTATGAAAAATTTGGTTTTTCTGCTCAAAGTTCAAGTTTAAAGTTAATGATTGCAAGAGCAATGGCTATTGTAGAAGGTAAATCCAGGCCTGATGCAGTATTTATTGCAACTTGTTTTAGATGTGCAGAAGCAGCACTTGTTAGAAATGAAGTAAGACGTTTTATTCAAAATAATACTCGTGTTCCTGTAGTTACTTACTCATATACTGAAAGAACAAAAGCTGATGAATTTTTTATTCGTATGGAAGCGTTGGCTACCACAGTAACC
>CACZPT010000107.1 GCA_902783085.1 uncultured Methanobrevibacter sp. | reverse complement strand
ATATGTTTAAGAATAATAAAATTTTAGTAGTTATTCCAGCAAGAGGGGGTTCAAAAGGCATTCCTCGTAAGAATATTCGTTTGCTTGCAGGTAAACCATTAATTTATTATGCTATTGATATGGCTAAAGCTTCTAGTTATGTTGATGATGTTGTTGTATCTACGGAAGATTCAGAAATAGCTTTAATTGCGGAAAAATTCGGTGCTAGTGTTATTAGGCGTTCACAGGATTTAGCTGGTGATAGAATTCCTATCGATCCAGTTATTTTTGATGCTACAGTACAAAAAGAAAAGCAAACTTTTGATGAATATGATATTGTAATTACTGTAGAACCTACATCACCACTTTTAAAAACTAAGACTTTAGATAGTGCTATAGAAAAATTTGAAAGTTTTGACATTGATACAGTTATTTCTGTTTTTGATGATAGACATTTAAGTTGGGGATATGATGAGAAGAATAAGAAATATTTCCCAAATTTTGATGAAAGACTTAATGAACAATACCTTCCAAAGGAATATGTTGAAACTGGAGGTATTTTCGCTACTAGGCGTGGATTTTTGACTCCTAATTCACGCTTAGGAAAAAATGTTGATTTGATTGAAATTTCTAAGCAAGAATCCATTAATATTGATGATTATGAAGACTGGTGGATTATTGAACATTATATTAATAATAAATCGATAGCTATTGTTGTTAAAGCAAATAATGAAGTTGGAATTAATCACATTGATAGATGTATTTCAATAGCATCAAAATTACAATCTAAGAATTTCGAATTTTTCTTAAATGATTCTTATGAATTACCTATTAAAAAATTGAATGAATATAACTTTCCATTTCAATCATATAATAATTTGGATGGATTATTTAAATTATTGGAGAAATATAATCCCAATATAATAATAAATGATATTCAAGATACTACTAAAGAATATATCACTAAACTTAAAAATGCAGGATATTTTGTTGTTAATTTTGAGGATTTGGGTCTCGGATTTGAATATGCTGATGTTGTCTTTGATGATTTATATGAGCATGATGGAGGATTTGGAAATATATTCACAGGCCATAAATATTATATTTTAAAGGATGAATTTTATTTCCAGCCACATAAAGTAATTAATTCTGAAGTATACGATGTTTTAATATTTTTTGAAGGACAGGATTCAAATAATTTAACACAAAAATCCTTAGATTCTGTACTTTCTAGTGGTTATGATGGAAGAATTGATGTTATTTTAGATTGGAATTATCCAAATAAAATGGATTTGGTTAAAAAATATGAAGATAATAGTAATGTCCAAATATATTCTGATTTAAACAAAATTAGTGAGTTTATTTTTAAATCAGATATTGTTATATCATCTGCTGGAAAAATTATATATGATATTTGTTCTATTAGAGTTCCTTGTATTTGTATTTGTCAAAATGGTCGTGAACAAACACATAAATTTGCTGCTCCAAAAAATGGTTTTATAAATCTTGGATTGGGTGAAACTGTTTCTAATAATGAAATTACAAGTCAGTTTGAGGCTCTTTGGAAAGATTATGAGTTAAGACAAAATATGAATAAATTAATGTTGAATTTTGATTTTAAAAATGGTTTTGAGAATATGTGGGCAGTTGTTGAGGAAAAATATCGTGAATATCAGTTTAAAAGATAATGGTGTTTAAATGAATATTTTTAATAAAAGACAATTTTTAATAGCTAATATAGGTTTTAATTTTCATGAAATTGCAGTAAAAGAAAATATTTCAGATTTTGAAGCTGCTAAATTATTAATCTTGGAAGCAAAAAAATCAGGTGTTGATGCAGTTAAATTTTATATTTCAAGTTCTGAAAATTCATATGTGGCAGATGATTTTGAAATTTCAAATCCTCAACTTTTATTAAATAAATATGATATTTTTAATAAAGAGGATTATAAACAATTAGCTGATTTTTGTCTTATGAATGATATTTTATTTTTGGTAATGCCTTTTGATTTTGAATCCGTTGATTATTCATGTATTTTTAGTGATGCTTTCTGTTTATCTTCAGCTGATTTAACAAATACGCCTTTTATTAAATATGTTGCAAGTAAAAATAAACCAATTATACTCTACACTGGTGGAGCCACATTAGGTGAAATTAAAAATGCTATAAAAATAATTGAAGATGAATCAACTGTCGATATTATATTAATGCATTCTGTTTTATCATTCCCAACTGATTATTTAGATACTAATTTATTAATGATTAAAGATTTATTAGAGAACTTTCCAGATTATAAAATAGGATATTGTGATCATACTAAAACAGATGGCAATATGTTAATATTAACTATTGCTGCTAGTTATGGTGCAGATATTATTGAAAAGAATTTTACAATAGATAAATCTATAAAAACAAATGCTCATTCTTATTCTATGAATCCTGATGATGTGTTGTTATTTAGGGCAAATATTGCATTTTTATCAAAAATTAATGGAATGAAAAATAAACATCCATTAATTTGCGAATCTTCTTCAATACGCCAAACTAGACGTTCGATAATGGCTAAAAAAGATAT
This sequence comes from uncultured Methanobrevibacter sp., assembly GCA_902783085.1. Classification (GTDB taxonomy): domain Archaea; phylum Methanobacteriota; class Methanobacteria; order Methanobacteriales; family Methanobacteriaceae; genus Methanocatella. The sequence goes on along the minus strand of CACZPT010000107.1, from coordinate 1,966 downwards.
TAAAAAAGGCGAAATTATAACTGAAGATAATATTGCATTTAAATGGCCGGGTTATGGGATTTCTCCAAATAATTTAAATGAGATTTTAGGCAGAAAAATTAACTGTAATGTCTCTAAAGATACAATACTTGATTTTAAAATGTTTGAATAAAAAAAGAAAAATTAAATTTCTGAAGAACAATCTGCAGAATATTTACTAATTAATACTGCACATTTATCAATTGTTTCAGAATTTAATTTAATTGTACTATTTTGAATTGTGTTTAATAACTCTTCAATAAATAAATCCTCATCAGTTAAAGGCATGTTTATAACAACAACATTGTTATTTATAAAACCTACTAGTGGTTCTACAAAGCAATTTTTAATATTGTTATCATTGAGGAAATTTATTAAATCTTCACCTAAAGTTAATGCTTTTTGTTTTATAGCATCATCATGTGAAAATTTAGCTTGTTTTGTTGTATATTTGAACCTTTTTTGATTTCCAATATGTTCCATCTTGAATTTTTTATCATCAGTTTCACTAGTTTTAATAAGTTCCATGTTTTCATTTTTAGAAATTAATCTACTTTTTGGATTATATTTTTGGGATATAAGGGCATATATACCCGTTGGCCCAACAACTAGGTGATTAATACCTGATGGTGAAGTTGGAGTTTTAACATCATAAAATACATAATAATCTTCCGGAAGAGTTAACAAGTGTTCTCTAATAATTCTTGTTTCTATTGTAGTTTCTTGCACCTCTTTTGCTTTATATAAACCATATGCGACGACAACTACTCCAATTAATAATATAATGGGTCCTATTCCACTATTAACAAGTATTACTTCTATAATACTTAAAATAACCATTACTGCACCTGTGATAGTTATTATCTGATTATTATTTAAATTTTTAATATCAAAATTATTAGATTCATCATTCAATCTATCTGTTGAAACAATACCGTCTCTAGGTTCATTAATGCTTAATATTTTAAGTAAATTTTTAAATTTATCATTTAAAGTTGTTTCAGTTGTTTCTGCATAATATACATTTATACTCTTAAAAAATTCGTTCTTTAAAAAATTTTTCATGATTGTATAGTCATTAGATTTGGGAACTGAAAATTCTTTTTCAAATTTAGACATTATTGGTTGTGGTATTGTAGTTTTTGCAGTTTTAAGTTTTTTTTGGTCTTTTAACTTTTCTTTTTCTTTAAGATTTTCTTCTGCAATTTTTTGCATTTGATCTTCTGAAAAGAAAGTTTCAAGTTTGCCTGTAATGGATTTTATAGGGTGCATATTTTCATTATTTTCTTCATCAGAATTAGATGGGGGTTTAAATTCTTTACTAATATTATGATTTTCTTTTTTTCTTTCTTCAATATATCTTTCTATTTCTTTATTCATTTCATCATCAAGATATCTTAAAGAACCTCCGCAACTATCACACTCATAATCAAGAATATTGTCGGTGCTTTTAATTTTATATTTTAATCCACAGTCCTTACATTGGGTGATTATGGAATTATCATACCTAACTGGGCTTAATATACTTGAGTTTTGGGATTTTGGGTAAGTAGAATAATTTTCAATAACTTCTAAATCCCCTGCACATGAAGAACACTCAAAATAAGATGCATCGTCATTATCTTCGAGTTGATATTTAGCACCACAGTTCTTACAACATACAACTTTCATATTATCCTCTTTAATTGCACTTATGCTATTATTTATATGAGTTTTTTTATTATATATCTTTCTAAAATTTAATTTAATTTTTTCTATGAATAATTACTGGTCATGTTAATATGTAACATTATTATCAATAAGTATGAAAGTAAAATTACTTGAATTAGAAATTCCGTCTAATTGGGATATTTTTATCCTTAAGAGGAAAACACATAACTCCATACTTGTCTAATTTAATTCTTTTATTAATTTTATAAGTTTTACAGTTCTTTTTTTAAAAAATACT
>CACZPT010000106.1 GCA_902783085.1 uncultured Methanobrevibacter sp. | reverse complement strand
CATGTTTGTGTATATATCTCATAAAATTCCCCACTTTTTTCTGTTTCATTTAAATTTTTAATAAATAAACATATAAATTTATCAGTAAAACATTTTTTACAAAAAATGTGGAATTGCAGAGGATGTAATCAAATTAATTCATTGTCCTTTTTGTTATATTTTTAATATTATAGAATAAATCTTTTTTCAATTTATAAAATTGATTTAAAATGCAACCAACACTTTATATGCTTAAAATTCAAATGTTATTTTATGAAATTTAAAATAATTGATGATTTAACGATATTTTTAGACAATATTCTTCCTGAAAAATATTTGTCCAAATTACAGGAATTTTTGCTGAGTGGGGCTATTTTTACAGAGACAAGTAAAGTTTTGGCCATGATCATAATTTTCATCATAATCTCGGAATTTGTATTGGCATTAACATTAACGTTTATAAATCTGCCACTATCAGTGTTGATTTTGCCGTTTTTCACAATTCCTGGACTTTTCACATATGTTGTTGTTCAGCAAGAAAAAAGAGTGCAGGAAATTGATAAAACAGCCCCTGACTTTTTAAGACAGCTTTCAAGCATGCTGCAGGTAGGGCTAAGTTTCGAAAACGCAATGGAAGACATGTCACAGTATGGTGAGGGGCCATTGTACGATGTAATGATAATATGGTCAAGGTCTATTTCAAAAAAATAATGTAAAATTTAATCTTTTTGTTAGTTGTTGTCACATGCAGGAGCAACATACAGAGAAGTAGTAAATGTAGGACATTACAAAAAAATCAGAACTTTTAGCCAACAACTTTAAAGGATGCATTAATTTGTTAAAATAAAAAAAATTAAATAAGCTAGGCTTATTTAATGAATAGAGTTTAAAATGGTAGTTACTGGATTGTCTGCTCCTTCAGGTGCAGTTTCGTCTGCCGGAATTGTGTATACAACAATACATTGGTCGGCTCCAGCAGGAAGCACATATGCCATGACAGTGTATCCGTCTTTTTCATAATTTTGTTGTTGGACTATTTTGCCGTCTGCGTCATATGTTTCTTCGGCAATGAATGAGTAACCTTGGTTTTCAAGGTAAGTTTTTGCATCGTCACTGTTTTTAACCGCTTCGGGAATCATGACTGCAATCGCATGATCGTCATCTTGGGATAACATTACCATTTCGTCTGTTGATTGTACTTCTTGGAATCCATCGGGAATTGTGAATTCATGATCTCCAAGGGATATGTCTTCAGCAACGACAATGCCCATTCCTAAAACGACAAGCATTATTGCTGCTGCTAAAAATATTTTGTTAAACTTCATAATTTTCCCTCCAAAAATTCATTTGTCAAAATAAGTTATTATATGTGCCGATTTCATTTTCAATTATATTAAAAAATGATTTTTTTCTTTTGTTTTTAATATTTAATGGGCATCATAAGAAAAAAGTTCTGCAATTTCATAGGGATTAATGATATTGAAATTAGTATAAATTAAAACACTTATGCTTCCATCATCTAAAATTGATTTTAAAAACAACTGGCACTTTATATGCTTTAATTTCTAATATATTATTATGAAATTTAAAATAATAAATAATTTGACAATATTTTTGGAAAATATTATTCCTGAAAAGCAATTATCTAGATTTCAGGAATTTTTGCTAAGCGGGGCCATTTTTACAGAAGCAAGTAACGTTTTAGCAATACTTATTATTTTCATAGTGGTGAGTGAAATTGCATTGACAATAATGGTGGCAACTATAAACCTATCGTTGTCAGTGTGGATTTTGCCATTTTTTGTTATTCCTGGACTTTTCACATATGTTGTTGTTCAACAAGAAAAAAGAGCGCAAGAAATTGAGAAAACAGCCCCTGACTTTTTAAGGCAGCTTTCAAGCATGCTGCAGGTGGGGCTCAGCTTTGAAAATGCAATGGAAGATATGTCACAGTATGGTGAAGGACCTCTTTATGACGTAATGATACTGTGGTCAAGGTCTATTTCGAAAAAATAATGTATATTTTAATCATGTTGTTTGGATTAAGACGGATTAATT
>CACZPT010000105.1 GCA_902783085.1 uncultured Methanobrevibacter sp. | reverse complement strand
ATACAAGAGAATTAATAAAAAACAAAGAAACTATCAAACTAGAGAATTATGGCGAATCCTCTTAAGTTTTTCTTTTAGAAAATTAATTTTTTTTTAGTTTTGGTAATGATTAATAAATAAAAAAGAGGTAATTTCTCAAAAAGAGAAATTATAATTTAATTTTAATATCTAAAGCACTTGAACCTTTTTCGTAAACGAATATTGGGTTAATATCAAGTTCAGTTATTTCAGGGAAGTCTAAGGTTAATCTAGCTACTCTTTTAATTGCTTCTTTCACTTCATTAATGTCACATGCGGCTTCGCCTCTGTAACCTTCAAGTAATTTAGAAACTTTTGTAGATTCGATTTGTTCATCAATTTCTTGTGAACTTAAACCTTTAGCTAATTTAAATGATACATCTTCAATTAAATTAACATAAATTCCACCCATACCAAATGCAATCATTGGTCCGAATTGTTTATCTTTAATCATACCAACAATTACTTCCTGGCCGGTTTCCATCATTTTTTGAACTTCTACACCATCTGGTGTGATATCAGGATGTGCTTTTTTAGCATTAGCTATGATTTCATCATAAGCTTCTTTTGCTTCTTGTTCGGTTGAAATTCCAACTTTTACACCACCAATATCTGATTTGTGTAAAATTTTATCGGATGCAATTTTTAAAACAACTGGGAATTCCATTTCACTAGCAAGTTTTGCAGCTTCATCTGCAGAAGTGGATAATTTAATTGGTGCTGCTGATATTCCATAAGCTTCAGCAACATCATAAGCTTCACTTCCAAGTAAAGTATCTCTGCCTTCAGAGACTACTTTATCAAATATTGCTTTTACTGCATCTTTATCAATATCAGAGATATTATCAACAACATCATCATATGTTTTATCTTCTAATTTAGCATAATTAGTCATTGCAGAAAGTGCATGAACTGCAGTTTCAGGGAAAACATAAGTTGGAATATGATTATCCCTTAATAATTCATTTGCATTTTCAAATGTTGGACCACCCATATTAACAACAAGAATTGGTTTTTTAGAGTCACGTCTTCCATCTAAAATTGCTTGAGCGATTCCATCAGGATCTGCAGAAGCTGTTGGACAAACCATAACAATTAAACTGTCTACTCTTTCATCATGAAGCACGATGTCTAGTGATTCTTTGTATCTTTGTACTGGTGCGTCACCTAAAACATCGATTGGGTTATTTGCACTACCTTCATCAGGTATACATTCTTTTAATTTGGCGGTAGTTTCATCATCAAATTTAACAAGGTCAAGACCTACTTTTTCCATTGCATCTACTGTTAAAACTCCTCCTCCGCCAGCATTGGTAATAATAGCTACATTATTGCCTTTTGGAAGTGGTGCTTTGGAGAATGCTAAACCTAAATCAAATAATTCGGCCATTGTTTCTACACGCATAATTCCTGATTGGCCAAATGCAGTATCAAATGCTAAGTCACTACCTGCAAGAGCTCCAGTATGTGAAGATGCTGCTTGTGCTCCAGCAGAACTTGAACCTGATTTAAGTATAATGATTGGTTTTTTAGCTGCAGTTTCTCTCATGGTTCTGAGGAAATCATCATCATCTGAAATTGATTCTAAATAACAAATAATTACATTGGTTTCATCATCTTCAGCTAAATATTGTAATAATTCGATTTCATTAACTCCAGCTTTATTTCCAAGACTTATTACTTTGCTGAATCCAATTCCTGAAATTATACTCCAATCGATAATTGCAACCATCATTGCTCCACTTTGGGAGATAAATGCAATATTGCCTGTTGGTGGCATCATTTGTGAAAATGAACCATTTAATGGAGTGTGGGAATCAGTTATTCCTAAACTATTTGGTCCTATGATATTTATTCCATATTTTTCACCAAGTGCAGTTAATTCGGCTTCTAATTTAATACCTTCTCCACCAACTTCTTTAAATCCAGCAGTAATAACAACCATATTTTTAATACCGACTTCACCACAGTCTTTAACTGTATCGTTAACAAATACAGAAGGTATTGTAATAATAGCTAAATCAACTTTTCCAGGAATGTCTTTTATGTTTGCATATGCTTTTTTACCAAGAATTTCTCCACCTTTCGGATTTACTGGATAAATTTCTCCTGTAAAACCATCGTTAATAAGATTATCAACAATGATGTATCCTACTTTAGCTGGGGTGTTTGAAGCTCCAATAATAGCAACGGATTCCGGTTTAAACATTTTATTGAGATCTTTCATAAAGTTTTCTCCTTTGTATTTAACATCATAATTTATAATGATAAATAATTAACAATTATTTATAATGTTATTTATTTATTTTATTATTATATAAAGATATTGTTTAAATAAAACTGTCTATTTTCTTTAAAATTCGATTAAAAGTGTTATAAAATAATTTCTAAATAAACATTTTTCAACTTTTCCAATTAATGTGATAATCTTTAATAATAGAAAAGTAAATAAATATATAATAAGTTATTTTTTAAATTAAAAAAAGTTGGGAGGAATATGAGTTTAATTATTGCATATGTCGGAAAGAAAGGTTGTGTAATGGCTAGTGATAAAAGAAGGATAGCTTATTTTGGAAATAATGTCAGCGCCTTAGAAGAAGAATTATATAGTGGTAAAATCACTACAGATGAAGAATTATATAAAAAATCAAAAGAATTAGATGTTCCAGTTAAAATAACTGATAATGCAGATAAATTACGTATTATTGGTAATACGATAAGGGGAGAAGTAACTACTAAAGGCACTTCCGAAACTAAAAGAAAAAGAATTTACGGAACAACTAATGGTTATCAAATTGTTGAATTAATTGGTTCAGAGACTAAATCACGTACTGCTGGTGAAAGTGGTATAATAATATTTGGAAATGATTATGCTAAAAAACAAGCAGAAATATTAATTAAAAGACGTTCAAAATCTTTTAAAAGTTTAAAATATATGGGTGATATTTTTGAAGAAATTTTAACAGAGATTTCTAAAAAAACACCTTCAATTGGTAAAAATTTTGATGTATTGGTTCAACAACCTAAATTTGATTCATCTGAAGCACAAAGACATTTAAATATTACTATTGATAATGATATTAAAGTTTTAACAAAATATAGGCAAAAATTAACTGAAGATTTAATAGAAAAAACTCGAGAAATTGAGCTTGCAAGTAAAATCATTGATGATGGTCAAATTGGTGAGGTTTTATCTATTGATGAAAATATGGTTGAGGTTAAATTAAACAATAAAACCCAAGCATTTGATTTTAAATGGAAACCATTAGCTGGTCCGGGTCATAATGTTATTATGTTTTGTTCAAATGATGATATTAAAATAGGTGATGAAGTCATAATTAAAGACGAAGTTTTATGTCTTAAAAGAAATAAATCTCCACTATCTTGTAATATAATATTATGTTCATTATAGAGGAATTTAAATGAAATTAGTATTTTTAGGGACTGGTGGTGGGAGATTTTCTGCTATTAATCAGAGAAGGATGACTGGCGGTTTTCGTATTGAAAATTTGGGTGGAAAAAATTATCATGTCGATCCAGGTCCTGGAGCTTTAGTTAGAACATATCAATTTGGTCTTGATCCAAGAAATATTGATGGTATTTTTATATCTCATGCACACACGGATCATTATAATGATTGCGAAATCCTTATTGAAGCAATGACAAAAGGAATGACTAAATTTTATGGCCATATAATTGGAAGTAAAAGTGTCATTGAAGGTTATGAAAAATGGGGGCCGGCTATTTCGAAGTATCATAAAACTAAATCTAAAGTAGTTTCTCTTAAAGATGGTGAAACAGCCGTTTGCAATAATTGTTTAGTTAAAGCAACACCTACTGTTCATGGTGATCCTGCAGGTATTGGTTTTCAATTGGATTATAAAGGATTTAAAATATCTTATACTTCAGATACCAGCTATTTTAAAAAATTAGCGGATTATCATAAAGGTGCTGATATACTAATTGCAAGTGTTTTGCGTCCGGGTGTTAATTCTATTAGGGGGCACATGTCTTCTAATGATTTTATTAAATTAATAAACGAAATTAAACCAAAATTAGCTATTATGACTCATTTAGGCCTTAAAATGATTTCTAAAAATCCTATTTCTGAAGCTAAACGTATAACGAAAATAACTAATGTTAAAACATTAGCTGCTTATGATGGGATGTCACTGGATATTAATTATAATAATCCGGCTAAACCTAGAATGGTATCACTTAAAGATGTTGATGCTCCATATCATGGTTCTAATAGGGATTTATCAAAATTTGAGAGAAAAAATACTCGCAAACTTGCTATAAAAAATGGGGAAATTGATGAGCTTAAGTTAAATTAATCTAATTTACTTGGTTGGATAAAACCTGAGCGAATCATATGGTCTGCAAGAACAATTGCAGTTGATGATTCAGCTACAACAGTTACTCTTGGGCAGATACACGGATCATGTCTTCCTTTAATTTCAATTTCTTTATTTTCTAATTTTTCTAAATCAATTGTATTTTGACATTTTGAAATTGAAGGGGTTGGTTTAATAGCTATTCTTGATATTATTGGCATACCATTAGACATTCCCCCAATTATTCCTCCAGAGTTATTTGTCCTCGTTTTAATATCATTACCTTCAATATAATATTCATCGTTAATTTCACTACCTGTGTGTTGAGCCACGCCAAATCCAAGTCCAATTTCAACTCCTTTAACGGATCCGATATTCATTAATATCTTAGCTAAATCACCATCCAATCTTTCAAAAATGGGTTCTCCTAATCCTGCAGGTACACCATAAGCTATTGTTTCTACAATACCTCCTACAGAATCACCTTCACTTTTTTTAGATAAAATTAACTCTTCCATTTCTTTTGATGCATCTAAATCTCCGCATCTTATAGGATTTTTTTCAATATTCTCTTTTATTTCATCAATAGTGAGAGATCCGGTTTTAATATCACCAATTTGTGTAACATGAGATATGATTTCAATTCCTTTTGTTTTAAGAAGTTTTTTAGCAATTGCACCTGCTATTACATGGCCGATTGTAACTCTTCCACTCCCACGACCCCCACCGTTATAGTCGTAATTTCCATATTTTGCCATCCATCCAAAATCACCGTGTGACGGTCTGGGGGTATTTTTAAACATGGAATAATCTTTAGAGTGTTGATTTTTATTAAATACAATACCGGTTATAGGTGTTCCATCAGTTTTACCTTCAAAAATTCCAGATAATATTTGAACTTCATCATCTTCTTTTCTTGGTGTAGTTACGCTACTGGTTCCAGGTTTTCTTTTATTTAGTTCTTTTTGGATATTTTCAACATTTAACTCAAGATTTGCAGGACAACCATCAATAACAGCTCCAATAGCTGTTCCATGACTTGAGCCGAATGTTGTTACTTGAAATTTTTCCCCAATTTTATTTGACATAATAATCCTTTTGTTTATTTGACTATTAATAATGTTAATGTTTTAAATAATTTTAAAATTTAATAGTATATTAAAGGTGAATAAAATGCAATTTCCAACTACAAGAATGAGAAGACTTAGAAAAAACTCCAATATCAGAGACATCGTTCGTGAAACAGAGCTTGATAAAAAAGATTTGATTTATCCTATTTTCTTTAAACAAGATTTGGAAGGCTCACAGAAAGAAGAAATTCCATCTCTTCCGGGGGAATTCAGATATTCTCTTGAAAGTGGAATTGAATTTGCTAAAAAACTAGAGGATGCAGGTTTAAAATCAATCATTGTTTTTGGAGTACCTCTTGAAGATGATAAAGATGAAATAGCATCTCCAGATTATGCTGATAGTGGTATTGTTCAAAAAGCTATTCGTGAATTAAAAAAGCAAACTGATTTGGTTGTTATAAGTGATGTATGTTTATGCCAATACACTTCTCATGGACATTGCGGTTTAATAAAAGAAAATGATGATTATGATAGCGGAATTGAAATATTAAATGATGAATCTCTGGAATACATCGCAAAAGTAGCACTGTCCCATGCCCGTGCAGGTGCAGATATTGTAGCGCCATCAGACATGATGGATGGAAGAGTTGGGGCGATTAGAAAAACATTAGATGAAAATGGATTTTATAATGTTGAAATAATGTCTTATTCAGCTAAATACGCCTCTGCATTTTATGAACCATTCCGTCAAGCAGCTTGTTCATCACCACATAAAGGAGATAGGAAAAGCTATCAAATGGATCCGGGTAATGCAATAGAAGCAATTCGTGAATGTGAGCTTGATGTTATAGAAGGCTGTGACTTTTTAATGGTTAAACCAGCATTACCTTATTTAGATGTAGTTAGAATGGTAAGGGATGAATTCATGCTACCATTAGTTGCATATAATGTAAGTGGTGAATACGCAATGATTATGGCAGCTATTGAAAAAGGGTTTTTAACTGAAAGAGCAATTACTGAAAGCTTACTTTCAATTAAAAGAGCTGGAGCAGATTTAATTATTACAAATTTCGCACCTTATGTACTTTTCAATGAGTTGATATAATGGATGCTTTTGAAATTGCTAAAATAGCCCAAATTGCATCTGCTCTAGAAGTAAGTGGATATCCAAAGCCAGGTAATGTCCACAGAACTCGTGATTATGATGACATGGTCTTTGAAGACTTTATAATTAGCGGAATTGTAATTGGAGATACTATTCGTGAAGCTTGCATGAATGTTGATGAGGACAATCCTAAATTAGGTAAATACATCTTAAATGCAGTTAGTGAAACCGATAAGTGGATTGCAAATAACACTAACCTTGGAATAGTGATGATGATAACTCCAATTGCATGTGCTGCAGCTATTAGTGATAGCTTTGATGATATTCGCCAAAATGTAGTTAAATTAATGGAAAACACATCTGTTGATGATGCATGTGATTTATATGATGCAATCAACATTGCAGATGCTGGTGGAATGGGAGATCAGGATGAATATGATGTGGCCTCTGAAAATGCAAAGCAAGATTTAAGAGATAATGGCCAAACTATGTATGATGTTTTAAAAATCTCAGCTCCATGGGATAAATTAGCTTCAGAGATGACTTCAGACATGCCGGCTGTTTTTGAATTAGGTTACCTAACTTATTATGAACTAGCGGCTGAGAAATCCCTAAATGAAGCTTGCGTTTTAACATTTTTAACTATTCTATCTAAAGTTCCTGATACATTAATTTCAAGAAAATACGGGGATGAAAAAGCATCTGAAGTATCAAAGATGGTTGAAGATTTACTTAAGTTTAAAGACGATGATAATTTTATAGATAAGCTTAATGAATTTGATGATTATTTATATGAAAACAAGTTAAATCCAGGTACTACTGCAGATTTAACCGCAGCATCAATATTTGTTAGTAATTTAAAGTCTCACTTTTAAGCCTTCATGAGCTAAAAGTTTGATTTTTTTATCAACTCCCCCTGCATATCCAGTTACTTTGTTATTTTTACCAATTACTCTGTGACATGGAATGATAATACTTATGGGGTTGTGACCAACCGCCCATCCAACAGCTTGGGGAGCCATATTTTCAAATTTATTGGCTATTTCACCATAAGTCAATGTTTCACCATATGGAATTTCACATAATATTTTCCATACTCTTTTTCTAAATTCACTGCCTTTTGGTTTTAGGTTTAAATCCTTAATTTTAGGTTTTAAACCATTAAAGTAATCATCAAGCCATTTAATTGTTTTTTGTAAAATCTCTATATCGTCTGATTTTTGAAGTTTTTCTGTTATTGTGGATTGGAAATATTTTTGTTTGTAAAACTAAACTCCAATTAGGCTTTTTTCATCACTTACAATGTTTAATTTCCCAACAGGAGAAATATAATCTGTTGTATATAACATATCATTTAATTTAAGGTTTTTTATATAAAAATTTATTTTTTCAAAATTTGCCTTATTCAATTTAAAATTCTATTTTTCTAAAAATTTTAATTTAATTCAATTTTGCTAAATTTTTAGCATATATTTATTAACACTTTAAAACATATACCATAATATTATTGATTATAAATTTATGGTGTTTAAATGAGTGAGGATATTAAAAAAACCATTAATGAATTACATATTTATGAAAAACAACTCTTAAAAGAATTAGAATCTAATCCTGAAGCTACTCCTGAAGAAATTGCTGAAAATACTGGAATGGATATTAAATCAGTTATGAGTGCGGCCGGATCACTTGCATCTAAAGGCATTATTGAAGTTGATAAAGATGTTGAAGAGGTTATCTCTTTAACTGATGCAGGTGCAGATTATGCTGATGAAGGTCTTCCTGAACGTAAAATCTTAAAGGTTTTAGCTGATAAAAAGCAAATCAACATGAAAGATTTAGCTAATGAAGCAGGTTTAGATAAAAAAGAAACAAACATAGCTATTGGTTGGTTAGTTCGTAAAAATTGGGCTAAAATCGATAAAGGCGTTGTTAGCATCACGGAATTAGGTAGTGAATATAAAGATAAATTAGGTGATGATGAAGAGTTATTAAACACTCTTTTGAATAAAACATACTCTATTATCGACAAATTAGATGATTCTTTATTAAATGGATTTAAAAAGCTCAGTGATAGAAAAAATATTTTAAACATTAAAAAGAATACCTCACATTCTTTTAAAATTTTAGATAAAGGTAAAAAAATATTAAATGAAGGATTCACTGTTCAAAAACAAGCTACTCAATTAACACACCAACAATTAAAAGAAGAAACTTGGAAGGATTTACAATACCGTCCATATGATATTAATGCTGAAGCTCCTAAAGTATTTGCAGGTAAAAAGCATCCTTTAAGAATTATCATTGATGAAATTCGTGAAATATTTTTAAATATGGGATTCAGTGAAGATAATGGTGATATTTTAGAATCTGCATTTTGGAATTTTGATTCTCTTTTCCAACCTCAAGATCATGCTGCTCGTGAAATGCAAGATACATTTTATGTTAAAAATCCGCTAACTTGTGATTTACCTGATGGGGATATTGTTAGTTTAACTGCTGAAACTCATGAAAACGGTGGTGGAACTGGCTCTACTGGATGGTTATATAATTGGGATGAGGATATTGCACGCCAAAGTGTTTTAAGAACACATACTACAGGTATATCCACTAAACATTTATTTAATAATGAACCACCAATTAAAATGTTTTCTGTTGGTCGAGTGTTTAGAAGAGAAACTTTTGACTATAAGCACTTACCTGAATTTCACCAAGTTGAAGGTCTTGTTTGTGGTGAAAAAATCAGTTATCAAAATCTATTAGGTACTTTAAAGGAGTTCTATAAAAAATTAGGTTTTGAAGTTAGATTCAGACCAGCTTATTTCCCTTATACTTATTTATCTACTGAATGTGAAGTTTACTTGGAAGAAAAGGAAAGTTGGATTGAACTTGGAGGATCTGGAATGTTTAGGCCTGAGGTTTTAAAACCGTTAGGTATTAACCAACCAGCACTTGCATTTGGTTTAGGTATTGAAAGATTAGCCATGATTAGATATGACGTATCTGATATTCGTATGCTTTATAAAAGTGATATTAAATGGCTTCGTGAATTACCGGTGGATAATGGAGTGAAATTATAATGAATATTAAGCTAGTTTCTTGGAATGTTAATGGAATTAGAGCTGTTTGTAAAAAAGATGAATTTTGGGATTGGTTTAGTACTACTGATGCAGACATTATCAACTTTCAAGAAGTAAGGGCTAGTGCTGATAAAATTCCTAAGAAATTAATTGATGTTGAAGGCTACTGTTCACATTTTAATGAAGCTTTAAAAAAAGGATATAGTGGTGTTGGAACTTTTTCCAAAATCGAACCGCTTAATGTTAATTTGGGTTTGGGTATTGATGAGCTTGACAGTGAAGGAAGAGTTTTAAAAATCGAATATCCTAATTTCATTTTATTTAATATTTATTTCCCTAATAGCGGTATGAATGCAAAAAGACTTGATTTTAAAATAGCTTTCTGTGATGCACTACTTAAACAGTTAGTTGAGCTTAAAAATGAAGGCAAAAATATTGTAATCACTGGAGATTATAATATTGCTCACAATCCGATTGATGTATATAATCCTAAGAATTGTGAAGGAAAATCAGGTTATCTTCCAGAAGAACGTGCCTGGTTAGATGAACTTGAAGAATCAGGTTTTGTTGATACATTTCGTTTATTTGATGAAGGTGGGGATAATTTTACTTGGTGGAGTTATAGGACTCGTGCAAGAGAACGTAATGCAGGTTGGAGACTTGATTATTATTATGTTAATGAAGAATTAGTGGATAATGTTAAATCTGCTGAAATCCTAAGTGATATTTATGGTTCAGATCATTGTCCAGTTACTTTAGAATTAGAATTTAAATAGTGGAGGTTTTCTATGAGAAATACTGAAGATGATAGAGTTGTATTTTTTGATGTAGACGACACATTACTTGATACATCAACATTCGCTCAAACTGCAAGAAAAGCTGCAATTGAATTAATGGTTGATAATGGCCTTCCTTTAGATAAAGATGAGGCATATGGTGTTTTAAAAACTATTATTCGTGAAAAAGGATCAAATTATGGTAAACATTTTAATGTGTTAACTCAAGTTGTTTTAGATCATGAAGATCCTATGCTTATTGCATTGGGCATGGTTACTTATCATAATGTTAAAATGGCACTTTTAAGACCATTTGCAGATACTCTTGATACATTAATCTATCTTAAAAGCCAGGGGTATCGTTTAGCAGTTATATCTAATGGTATTACTATTAAACAATGGGAAAAATTAGTTAGGCTTAATATTAATTCCTTTTTTGATGAAGTTATCACTTCAGAAGAAGTTGGCCGTAAAAAACCAGATAAGTTAATTTTTGATGTTGCACTTAGAAAAATGAATGGTGTTCCTGAAAAATCAGTTATGGTTGGAAATAAATTCAGAGAAGATGCATTAGGTGCAGTTAATGCAGGTATGAGTGCAGTTTTAGTTAATTCCAATGTTACAGAAGATGATAGGGATTTTATTCGTCAAGAACAATTAGATATTACTATTGTTGATAAAATTGGTGATGTTAATACAATTTTATAGTTAAAAGAAAGCATCCAGGCTTTGTTGAACTTCACCTTTGGCCATATCTTTTAAGTCTTGATTTGAATAACCTAAGGGTTCCATTATTCTTCCAACTGCTGGAATTATCTGATTATTAATGTAATATTCTTTATCATAGTCTATGCCTTCACTATATTCGTAAGGCACAGCTCTTTGACTAATTGATCCTTTTCCTCTTTTGATTATATATTGGATTATTGTGCCACGGCTTACTTTTATACCGTGTTCTTCTATAATTTGTGCGGCAATTACATGGGGTCCGATTTGTTTATATTCACTTAATGGTTTTGTAATTTGTGTGTGGATTATAAGCTCTTTAGGCTCAATGTCTCCATTTCTAATTCGTTTCAATACTTTTTTAACTTCTTTAATGGCTTTTTTTGAATCTCCTTCTTTTAAAATAGCCATCAGTACGGCTTCTTGAGTTTTTTTAACAATTTGTGCCCAATCTCTTCTAACTAATTCCAGACCTTTAGCTATTATCTCTCCATCTTCAATAACAGCATATCTTTTTTTACTTACAAAAAAGCCTCTTCTGTAAAAACCTTCATATTCAAGTTCCATACTTTCGGGTAGGGTTGCATTAAGGTCATTTATAAAATTTTGAGCCTGTGATTTAATTTCTTTTTCTAAATCTAATTGCTCTTGGGTTTCTTTAATCACAATTACACCAACTGGTTATTATATATTTCAATGCAATTTTATATACTTATGTAAATTTTATTTTATCAATATTAACTTATTTATGTCTAAATATCAATAAATACTTATTAAATGCTCTTACACCATTATTAAATATTTATTTTAGCTAAATACTAATTGAGGTTTGATATAATGGAAAATAAAAAATTAATGTCAAGTTACAATGAAAAAAATGACACTTTGTCAGGTAAAATTTTTGGTAAAAATGGATGTATTGCAGATTATGAAATAGGTGATGAAATATTTTTGAGCACAGATGAAAATAACATACCTATATCTTTTCAAATCAATCATGCATCTAAAACTTTAGGTTTTACAAAAGAAGCACTAAAAAATCCAAATGTTCGTATAGCTATTTGTTGTGATGATTTAAAAATTTATTTTGATGTGTTTTTGTCAACTCAAATGATTTTTAGCTCCCAATTTAGAAATAATTATTCTTTTAAGCTAAATGAAATTTGGAATGGTGTATATTAAAATATGGTTTAATCTCCATATTTTAAATATTTTAAATTTCATATATACTAATAGTGTAATTATGAAAACTGTAATTTTAATTCCTTGTTATAATGAGTCTAAAACTATTAAAAAAGTTGTTGAAGATTTTAAAAAAGTAATGCCTCATGCAGATATTTATGTTTATGATAATAATTCATCAGATAATACTGATAAAATAGCAAAAAATGCTGGGGCAATAGTTCGATATGAATACAAACAAGGGAAAGGGAATGTGGTTAAATCAATGTTTAGGGACATTGATGCTGATTGTTACATTATGGTTGATGGTGATGATACCTATCCTGCCAGTGATGCTTTAAAAATCGAGGAATTGATTTTATCTAAAAAAGCAGATATGGTTATTGGGGATAGGCTTTCATCTACTTATTTTGAAGAAAATGACCGTTTGTTTCATAATACTGGGAATAAATTAGTTAGAAAATTCATTAATTCATTCTTTAAAAGTGATTTAAAAGACATCATGACTGGAATGAGGGGATTTAACTACGATTTTGTTAAATCATTTCCAATTTCATCAAAGGAATTTGAAATTGAAACTGAAATGAGTGTTTTTGCACTAATGAATAATTTTAAAATTGAAGAAATACAAATTGAATATCGTGATCGTGTTGAAGGAAGTGAATCAAAATTAAACACCTATAAAGATGGCTTTAAAGTACTCAGAATGATTTTTTCTTTAATACGTGATGAAAGACCATTCTTGTTTTTTACTTCAATATCAATTATACTTTTGATAATTGCGGGAATTCACTTCTTCCCAATTTTATTCATGTATTTTAGTTCAGGTTATGTTTTAAAAATACCTACATTAATTGTTATTTCAACAGTAGTTATTATTGCAACTTTGACATTCTTTGTAGGTGCTATTTTACATGTTCTTAAAAAACAACATAGAGATAATCTAGAACATCATTTAATGTTACTCAATATTCTAAAAGAAAAGGATTAGTGTTATGTATGGATGATGTTGAATATTATATAGAGGATGATGATTTAGTTAAATTACTTAAAGATGTTTTAGGCGATAAAATCACTGATGAAGATATTGAAAAAATTTTAAAAGCAAGTGGTGACGGGGATTTATCTGAAAACGATTTTGACATGATTGTTGATGAAATTCTCACTAAAAATAAGGATAATTCATAGTTGAATATTTGCTTTTTTATTAAAAATTTTTATCTTTTTTAAATATGTCAAAAATAGCTTAAAAAAATAAAGTTTATATATAATGATAAAGTAATATTTTATTATCATTATTCATTAAGGCTCTTTTTTGCTCTCATTATATGAATTGTTATTTTTCTTGTCCAACAATTTATTGAAAAGAGGCTTATTGACAGCGATTACTAATTTATCTAAATGGTGTAAATACCATGACTTCTATAAGTCATGGATGAATTGCACAAGTTTCAAATACTTTTAAATGCTCTTTAAAGAACTTTAAATAATAATATGATATAAAATAATACAATGACAAAGTTAAATTAATTTTATTAGCTGCTGCTAATCTGAGTTTTTCATTTCTGCCACGAGTACGGATTTTTCTTAAGTTTTTGTCATCTACTCTAGTTTCAGCAGGATCTCTTCCTAATTCTGATTTCCTTTTTCCATGGTTTGCAACGTTTCTTGCACCACTTGGACTCCTAGTTGATTTTCCTTGAGAAATTGCCATTATTTCACCTAATAAATATAATTATT
>CACZPT010000104.1 GCA_902783085.1 uncultured Methanobrevibacter sp. | reverse complement strand
TATTTTAAAAAGATTTGATTTGAAATTAATGTATTGGGATGTGAACAATGCGAATTACTAAAAATCACTTAAGTTTTTGAAAGAGCCTTAATATACTAGATGTGATAATATTTGTATACAAAGACTGAATTTTGTGATTTTTGTGAAATATTATTATGTATTATTATTGATGTTTATTTTTTTAATAATCATCCCAATTAGCTTTGCCGGCGATAATTCAACTGTTGATGATATAACCGGTTCTGATTCTAGTGATAATAGTATTTTAACTACTGCTAGTGTTTATTTTGATTCATCAAGTCCGGTTGATGGTAATGGAACTCGGGATAATCCATATAGATATTTTTCAACTTCTAGAGTTTCAGGTGCTTCTAATGTTTATTTTGCTAGTGGAGTTTATGATTTAGATAAGAATTTCAATATTAATAATTTAGTAATCACCGGTCAGGAATCAGCAGTTCTTAATGGTAAAGGCCATTATATTAGTCTTAACGGTGATTTAACTATTTCAAATTTAACTTTAAACAATAGTTATATGACTGTTAAAGGTAATTTAATTTGTAACAATGTTGTTTTTGAAAATAACACTAATCGTTTATCTGTTATTTATTGTACAAATAGAAATTCAAATATTGCTCTTGATTATTGTAGATTTGTTAATAACTATGGATATTTTGGTGGTGCAATTTATATTAAAGAAAATAATATAAATTTAAGTATTTCTAATTCCTTTTTTGAATCAAATCATGCAGATTTATTTGGTGGAGCAATATCAGCTATTGGTAATATTAATTTAAACATCACTAATTCTAATTTTAATAATAACAATCCATCCAATAAGGCTGGTGGAGCAATTTATGCTGTTAAGTCTATCTTAAATATTCAATATTCTAATTTCACTTCTTCAAAAGCTAGTTTTGGTGGAGCTATTTGTGATTTAGGTTCAAATACAACTATTAAATCTATTATTATTAGTGATTGTGAAGCTTTATACGATGGTGGAGCTATTTATAAGATGTATGGAACCATGAATATTTCATCATCTAGTTTCATTTCAAATAGGGCTTTAAACGGTGGAGCACTATTCGGTGATAATTCAACACTTTTCAATGTTAAATTATCTACCTTTAAATCAAATTCTGCAGTTAATTATGGTGGTGCAATTTACACTGTTTTAAGTCAAAGGGAATCAGTCAATGATAATAACTATAGTTCTAACACCGCTTCATATTATAAAAATTATTATAAAACCAATTCTTATAATTTATTCATTGGAAATGGAAACTATACACGCTTTATAAACGATTTTGATTTTAATGGAACTATTCCTTCCTATTATGATTTAAGAGATTATAATTTAGTTACTCCAGTTAAAAATCAGGGTGATGGTGGTAATTGTTGGGCATTTTCATCATTAGCTACTTTGGAGTCTTGCATATTAAAAGCATCAGCCGTTGGTTATGATTTATCAGAAGAAAACATGAAAAATCTTTTAGCGTACTATTCTGATTATGGTTGGAATATGCAAACTAACACAGGCGGATATGAAGAAATGAGTATTGGTTATCTTACAAGCTGGCTTGGATGTATAAATGAATCTCAAGATAAGTATAATGCTGTTGATGTATTATCACCAGTTTTAAACAGCAGTATTCATGTTCAAAATGTTCTTTATTTAAATCGCTTGAATTTTACAGATAATGATGCTATTAAAGAAGCTATTTTAAAATATGGTGCTGTATCATCAGGTATTTATTATATTTCTAGTTATTTAAATGGATTCAGTTATTATTATGATGGAACTAATGGAAATAACCATGCAGTATGTATTGTTGGCTGGGATGATAACTACTCCAAAGATAATTTTAAAAAAACACCTCAGGGTGATGGTGCTTGGATTTGTAAAAATAGTTGGGGTTTTGGTTGGGGAAATAATGGATATTTCTATGTTTCTTATTATGATGTCGGCTGTGCAAAGTGTGGAGCTTATGCAAAATCAACTTATACTTTTATTTTAAATGATACTGTTAGATATGATAAAAATTACCAGTATGACATTATTGGAATTACAGATTATTTTATAACAGGTAAGAATAATATTTGGTATGAAAATATTTTCAATGCGACTTCAGACGAGCTTTTAGTTGCTTTTTCAACTTATTTTAATACAACTACCGATTGGCAAGCTCAAATTTATGTTAATAATAATTTAAGATTAACTCAAAACGGATCTTCTGTTGCAGGTTATTTCACTATTAATTTAGACGAATTCATTCCTTTAAAAACTAATAATGTTTTTAAAATTGTTTTAAATATTCAAACTAATAAATATGCTTCTTTTCCAGTTTCTGAAAAGGCAAGAGCAAATAGAGTATTGTATATGCCGGGTGTTTCTTACTTTAGCTATGATGGTGTTGAATGGTTTGATTTATATGATTATACAGCAGAATTCCCCGAATATGGCCATCATTACAATTCACAGGTTGCATGTATTAAAGCCTTTACTTCAAATACTTTGAATACTAATATTGAACTACTTAATAGTGGTTTAATTGTTTTAAATGCTTCATGTGATGTAACAGCTAAAATAACGGATGAATATGGTAATTTAGTAAACACTGGTAAAGTAGTATTTAATTTTGATTCTAAAAATTATACCGTTGATGTTGATAATGGATATGCTAAAATTTTAAGCAATTTCACTATTGGAAATCATGATGTCAATGCTTATTATATTGAAAATCCTGTTTATTTCAGTTCTAATTCATCAGCTAATTATACTGTAGTTGATATTGGAGGTAAATTAACTTTATCTATTTCAGATATTATCTGTGGAGATGATTTAGTTATTAAAAATACTTTGATTTCTTCAAATAATACCAAGTTGGTGGGTAATGTTAATGTGGTAATCGGATCTAATACTTATGTAGTTGAAGCTAACAGTGAAACTACTTTTTCTAATAATTTAAAGCCCAGTTTTTACATAGCTAAAGGAAGTTACGGTAATATCTCAGCTAGTACTTCATTTAATGTTTATAAATATCCAATTAATGTTTCTCTGGATGTTATTAAACGGTATGCAGATGATGTAAATATCAATGTTAATTTTTCAAAACCAATTAATGAAGTTGTAAATGTTAAAGTTAATTCCAAAAGCTATAATGTAAAAGTTGTTAATGGTTTTGGAGTTTTAGCTTTTAATAATCTTTCTTATGGAAAATATATTGTTAGTATTAATTATTCAAGTGAATTTTATACAGACTGTTTTGCTAATACTATTTTTTCCGTTGATTTTGTTAAAACATCAATTATAGCTAGTGATGTTGTAATGTATTATCATGATGGGACACGTTTTTCACTCACATTACTTGATAATAATAAAAATCCAATTTCAGATAAGCTTGTAAGTATTTTTATAAATAATGTTGCATATAACAGGACAACCGATTCAAAAGGTATTGCATCAATGGCAATTAATTTAAATAAGGGTTCATATCCAGTTTTTATTAGTTTTTCAGGTACAGACAGATATTTACCTTCTAATTTAACTTCCAATATTTTAATTAAAACTACAATTGTTGGAAAAGATGTTACTAAATATTATAGAAATGCAACTCAGTTTTATGCAACAATCTATGATTTTAAGGGTAATCCGGTTAAAAATCAAGATATTGTAATGAATATTAATGGAGTTTTATATCACAGATACACTAATGAAAATGGTGTTGTTCGTCTTAATTTAAATTTAGATCCGGGTAGTTATATTTTAACAACAATCAATACTGTTACTAACGAATCATCTTCGAATAATATTTTAATTCTTTCACGTTTTGTTGATAATAAGGATTTAGTTAAATATTATAAAAATGCTTCAAAATATTCAACACGTATTTTATCCGGAAATGGTAAGCCACTTGCAAATGTCGCTGTTACATTTAACATTAATGGGGTATTATATAAAAGAATTACAGATTCATCCGGTGTTGCTAGTCTTGCAATTAATCTTGATCCTGGTGATTATGTTATAACCGCTCAATATGGTGAGTCTCAAGCTTCAAATAAAATTAAGGTTTTAACAATTCTTCAAACTAAGGATTTAGTAATGAATTATAAAGATGGATCTAAATTCAAAGCTACTATTTTGGATGGTCGTGGAAAGCCTTATACATCTCAAATTGTCTATTTCAATATTAATGGTGTATTATATACAAAATTAATTGATAAAAATGGTGTAGCTAGTTTAAATATTAATTTAATTCCAGGTGTTTATATTATTACTTCTGGTTTTAATGATTATAGTACTGGAAATACCATTACAATTCACTAGTTTTTAACAAACATTTATACTATTTAAAAAATATATTTAAATTATAGTTAAATTTTCTAGGTGAAATTTTGTCTTGGCTAATTGTGATTCTTGCATTTTTACTGGCTAGTATTAAATCAAATAAGCCTAAATACCAAAGGGTAGCTGTAATTGTTCCTGCTTATAATGAAGAAGATACTGTAGGGTCTGTTGTTGAGGTTATAAAGAAAGTATCCTTTGTCGATGAGATTATTGTTGTCAACGATGGATCATCTGATAATACAGCTGAAGAGGCTTTAAAAGCCGGGGCTCGAGTAATTACACATGAAAATAATAAAGGTAAAGGGGAAGCACTTTTAACAGGTTATAATAGTGTTAAATGTGATATTATTGCTTTTATTGATGCTGATATTCATAATTTAACTTCTAAAAAAGTAGAAGCTATGATTAAACCAATTTTGCTTGGAAATGCTGAAATTACTAAAACCAAATTTTCAAGGGAAAGCGGACGTGTAACAGAACTTACTGCAAAACCGCTTCTTAACTATTTTTTCCCGGAAATTTCTTTTGAACAACCTTTGAGTGGTCAATTTGCAGCTAAAAAAGATGCTTTAAAGAAAATCAATTTTGAAAAAGATTATGGTGTTGATGTAGGTATTGTTATTGATGCTGATGTATTGGGTATTTCTATTTTAGAAGTCGACATTGGTGCAATCGAGCATGATATGTCTCCTTTAGATGATTTAAATTTAATGGCTAATGAAGTTGTTAGAACAATTATGGGACGTGCTAATAAGTATGGCAGGGTTATAATGATTGATGATATCGGTTATTATATTCGTATGTCTATTGTTGGTCTTTCATTAATTATTTTAGGTTTATTTACAATATTTTTTGTTAAATTTGTTCCTTTAAGCATTGGTGTTATTGTATCTATAGCAGGTATTGTAATTGCAGCTTACTATATTATTAAAGTTGTTATTCAATCAATTTTGATTTATAGAAAAACCCCTAGAGGAAATCTCTTTAAATCATTTATTAAAATTCATTTTCCATTAATTATTTCTATTATTATTTTGCTTTTAATGATTTCAACTTTCATCGGTGCTGCTACATTTTCTAATGGTGTTATTTCAATCGAACCGAATTCCAGAAACTTAATTATATTTGGAGATAGCAACAGTACAATTTCTGTTAGAGGTCCATACACCGTTGATACTGCAATTGAAAATGAATCTAACATGATAAGAATGCCATCTGATGCGATGATGACGCTGGGAGTTCAACTTAATGATACAATCATTATAAATAATCAACAATACACAATTAATGAAACAAGATTAGGAGAATCTGATGTATTAAGAATTCCAATAGAGGTAAAAAATGCACTTGATGTTTCTAATGGAGATATTATTCAAAACAGTAGATTAAATGACATTTTTGGAGCTTCCATTATTTATCATAATATTTATAGTGCCAATTATACAATTCAGGAAAACTTTGAAGTATCTTCAAGAAGTACGGTAGGCACACATTATGAAATTTTAATTGATAATGTTTCAGCTTATTCATCAACAGCTATTTTTAAACCGAATACAACTTACTGGCTAAATGTAGGTGGGTCACAAATTGGATCTATTTCAAATGATAATGGTACTTTTACTAATCAAAATTTCACATATGGTAATCATACTATTCAAGTCAGATTCATAAATACAAATTCATCATCAATAAAACAAGCTATTGAATCTAATTTTATTAATATTAACTTTAAATAGAAAAAAAGAAAGCTTATTTGTTATCATAAGCTTTAACTGCTTCTTCAACATCATCATATAGTCCTAATGCAGCTAGTGCTCCAACTTTTCCTTGTTGGCCAGTAACAGCAATTAAGTCAATACCTAATTCTTTTGCAGTTGCCTCAGCAGTTTCAACATCCATCATTCCAGATTTTGTAGCAATAGAATACTCTCTTAATTTTTCTGGAATTTCAAGACCTTCCAAGATAGCTATTGCGGTCTTATCAGATAAAGTATCTCTTTTAAGTATCTCAATAGCTCTTTTAATTAATTCATCTTTTTTTGAAGCTTCAACAGCAAATGTAAGTGCTATTGAAACGCAATTTTGAGTTTTATGCGGATTATGCGGATATAACTGGACAATAATATGGTCAATATATTCAAAACCTTCACTTTTAAGTTCAACTCCTAAATTATGAGCCATTGTCCATGTTGCACCAGCATCCTTGACATCTGTATCGTCAACACCAATAACCACTTTTTCTAATTTTGGCGTTACAACTGTTGCACTTCCTTCTTTTGAGCCTCCACCAGATTTGATAAGCTCAATATATTTTACACCATCAGCCATTCCCCTACACATGCCGGCTCCAACACCTGCACCTGCAAGTCCAGAGTGGGTTACTTTAACCAAATCATCTTCAACTTTAATTTCATCGATTCCAGCCGCATTAAAACTAGCTTTTAAGTCAATTGGTGCACTACCAACATGGGCTTCGTAGACATGTTTGTTTCCATCTCTATAAGCGTTATCAATTAAATCAGAATTGTTTTTATATTGGTGTAACAACCAGTGTGAACCTGAAATACAAGGATGGTATTCAACAATTTCGACTTTATCACCATCAACCATTGTTAGAACTTTTTGATATGGTGCAACCCAGGGATCATTGAATTTTTCTTTTAATTCATCAGGGTTTAAAATTTTCATATAATCATCTTAAAGCTCATTTAATCTGTCACACATTTTAATCGCTGCTTCAACCGCACTTTTAGCGTTTTTAACACGTCTGTGAGCATCTAACCTAGTCATTCCAGGACCAGTAATTCCTAAAGCGACAGGAGTATCGTATTCAAGCGCTAAATCAGCTATTTTACGTGAAGCATGTTGTGCAACGATTTGATCGTGATCGGTAGCTCCTTCAATAACTGCACCTAAGGTGATAATTGCATCAAATTCGCCTTTTTGAAGTAATTTTTTAATAACAAGAGGCATATCAAATACACCCGGAACAGCAACTACTTTAGTAATTTCGCAATCTCTGTTTTTAGCTTCAGCTTGTGCTAATTCTAACATCATTTGTGTTATATCATAATTAAATTCTGCTACTACTGCAGCTATTTCATATTTTACCATTATATTACTCTCCATTTATCTCATGACTAATGATAAGAAACCAGCTACTGCACTAAATACCATAATAAATATAATAAAAAGTGCTGCTATTTGTATTCTTGATAATTTTCTCATTTTAAATATCTCCTTTTTAAACTAAATTAATATAACATTTTCAAGTTATTTAAATTTTTTTCCAATTTTTCTAAAATTTGATGTAAGTTTCCAACTGTTTGAATTTAAGATGATTTCATGTTCTTTTTTTAAGTTTTTTAGGTTTTGATTCAGCTGGGTGATTTGAGCTTCATATTCTTCATCTTTTTTAAATTCTCTATTAGCTATTTCTATTAATTCACTTAATTTATCTGTTAGTTGGTTAATTCTCATTCTTTGATAGACATTTTCATTAATTATCTCATCACATGAATCCAAGTTGACTTTATCCATAATAATTTTATTTAAAGTTTGAATATTTGAATTATAATCGTTTAATTTTGATTTATATTTTAAATCTAGTTTATCTGTAGGGCTTGAATCTTCACAAACTGCCCATATTGAAGTTTTACTTCCTTTATAATCAGATATTTTAGACGGTAAATAAGGGTTAATTATCTCATCATCTTTGGTATAACTGTCCTCAACAAGCAAAACATCAAATTTTTTAGTTAAATTTAAAAATTCCAAATAATTAACTTCATTATTTAAAATACTAATGTCATAAATCTCTTTTGGTAAGACCTGTTCGAATAATGTTTTGCTTTTTGTAAAAATATGGATTCTTACGTTATCTTTGTTTTTGATATTTAGGAAAGCGGATATAAAATCTTCAAAGCTTCTTTTTGAAAATATATTTCCGAAATATGCAAAGTTAAGATAGTTTTTATCAATTTTATAATCGTAATCTGTTATGTAATAATATTTATCATCTAATGTAGGATGTGGACTAATTGTGTCATTTATTTTAATATTTGAAGGTAAATTGCTTATCATTACTTTCTTTTGATTTTCATTAGTAAATATTATTTCATCAGCAAAAATAAAAGTTAAATACTCGCAAATTAAGTTAACGTCCTGATTAACATTGATTGATTTTAGATTTTTTTCTTTTAAAATAGAATTGATTCTATTGACATATTCCTTATCATCAATTTCACTACTTGTTCTTTTTCCTAGAGGTTTAACTAGCGGGTCTGAAAATTCAGCTCTCCAATATGTTTTAGGATATTTTAATTTATATTCAAGTGCTAAAAAATGTGAATGACTAAAAAAAGCTCTACTGTAGATTTTATCATATTTTGGAAGTATTTCAAGTGCTTTTTTAGTAAAATTCTTTATATTATCCCATTCGGTTGAAAAGTCACTTTCAATGATATATTTATTCACAACATATTCATCTACAATTTTTTCAAGTAGATGGTCTTTATTTAAATCATTTAAACTTGCACAAACAACATCCACATTTTGTTTTTCAGTTAGAATTCTTTTAGATACAACATTACTTGTTGTTGTATTTGTTGGACTGAAAGCATATGATATTATTAGTTCTCTTTTGGTATTGTTTAATTTTTCAATATCTTCATTTAAATATTTATATGGGAAAAATTTAAAGTTATATGAGCATATATCTTTTAGGACTTTTTGATAATCACTTGGATTTTCTTTCAAGTATTTATTTATCATAACTACCTGTCCGGCAGTTAGGGTTTTTATAAAGTTATATATTTCTTGATTTTTACTTATTTCAAGGCCTTTGTTAATATCATTAATTACTTTAAGGCGATCTTTAACGTTAAATTCATAAGAGAGTTTTTGTCTTGAAATTGAATTGTCTCTCCATAATCTATAATAAATTGCTTCTTTTGATTTATCAACAATATAAATTTCAAAGTCGTTTTCTGCATAAAATTTTGAATAGTAACTAACGTCTACTCCATTTTTAAGCTCAGGATTAAACGAAGAGTTTTTAACGTTAACTGTTGGAATTAATTTGTTTTGTGTAATAACTAATGCACCCGTCATTTCATCATTAAACGGATTTTCAATGATTCCAGAGTATTTAAGCAGTGGGGC
Organism: uncultured Methanobrevibacter sp.; assembly: GCA_902783085.1. Classification (GTDB taxonomy): domain Archaea; phylum Methanobacteriota; class Methanobacteria; order Methanobacteriales; family Methanobacteriaceae; genus Methanocatella. Next base: position 4,533 of record CACZPT010000104.1, on the reverse strand, counting down.
TGTTAGATATGATTCGCTAATTTCTCCACTGTCTTCATCCACATCAAAAAAGCTTCCAAGCACTATTCTATTTTCACCGGCATATTCATATAACGTCTTAAGATAATTATAGCTGATATAGTCATCATCGTCAATAAAAATAGTATATTGTCTTTTAGCTAGTTTGATACCTTTATTTCTTGCATTACTAACTCCTTTATTACTTTCAGTTAAAATTATGTTAACTTCAGGATTTTCTTTCATATATTTTTCAATTATACTTTCAGTATTGTCTTTTGGCCCATTAACGATTAATATTACTTCAAAAAGATTAAAATCCATTGTTTGATTTATAATGGTATCTAATAACTTGGAAATGTATTTTTCTCCTTTATATGTAGGTATTATTACACTAATTCCTTTTTCTAGTTTCATTTAACCACTTATAATAAGTTAATTATTTCTTCTTCAACTTCTTTTGTTGTTGCACTGCCACCTAAATCTCCGGTTAATACTTTTGCCTGGTTTAATAAGGTTAATATTGCATTTTCTAGTTTATCGGCTTTAATATTTTCATCTAAATATCTAAGCATCATCACAGCTGATAACATCATAGCTAAGGGGTTTGCAATGCCTTTTCCAGCAATATCTGGTGCTGAACCATGTACAGGTTCAAATAAAGCGCCATTTTCTCCAATATTAGCTGAAGGGATTAAACCAAGTCCGCCAACAATACCTGCACCTTCATCTGATAGTATATCACCAAATAAATTCGTAGTAACAATAACTTCAAAGTCTTGAGGATTTGTAATAAGATACATTGCAGTTGCATCCACATAAAAGTCCTCACTTTCAATATCAGGATAATTTTCGCTAACTTCATAAAAAATTTCTTTAAACAAACCATCACTTTTCTTTAAAACATTAGCTTTATGAACACCAGTTACTTTTGATTTATTGTTTTTTTTTGCATAATCAAAGGCATATTTAATGATACGTTTTTCAGCGGATTTTGTAATAACTCTTTTAGCTATTGCACCTTCATCCGTTAATTTTTCCATATCAGCAATATATAAACCTTCAGTGTTTTCACGCACAATCATAAAATCAATATCATCTCTAAGAGCATTAGTATTAGGATAACTTTTAATTGGTCTTAAATTTGCAAACATCTTCATTTCCTGGCGAAGTCTAACGATTACATCAGCAGCAGTTTCACCGGCAGCTCCAAATAAACATGCATCAGAATTTTTTACAATATCAATACTTTCCTGCGGTAAAGCTTCGCCAGTCTTTTTAAGACATTCATCACCAGCTTCACCATAAACATAATTAAAATCTAAATCCAATTTATCCAAAACATTAATCGTAGCTTCCATTACTTCTTTTCCTATTCCATCACCAGGAATAACAGCTATTTGACATGTCATTCAATCACCTTTTTTTTACATTCAAAAATATTTTCATCTTTTATTAATGCATATTTATCTATAATTTCATGACCCAGGTTTTTAATATAATCATCAGCAACTACATTAAAACCAGCGTCAATTAGTTTATCTTTAAAATCAGTTCCATAAAGTCTTAAATGATCAAATTGCCCATAATATTTTTCTCGTAACTCTGGAGTGTTATATTTATCATCTTCAAAGGTTTTACTTTTATCATATGGTTTTTCATAAGTAATCCCATTGATTGGAACCAGAATTAAAGCTGTTCCAGTAGGTTTTAAAACACGATAAAGTTCTCGCATTGCTTTTTTATCATCAGGAACATGTTCTAAAATATTTGAACAGTATATTAAATCAAAATAATTATCATCATAAGGAATATCCTGAATATCAACAATCTCTTCACTTAAAGAGTTTTCAGTATACAAATCAACAGGATGATATTCCATTCCACTACTTCTAAAAAGCTCATTAAATTGAATTTCAGGAGCAAAATGTAAGAATGTATTTCCTTTTTTAAGTAGATTTTTTCTTTCATGAAAATATAACCATAAAGCTCTATGACGTTCATGACTTCTGCATTGAGGACATTCAACCTCTCTGTGAATAACACTCACATAAGGTTTAAAATCAATTCCTTTATATCCACATATTGGACATTCTTTAGGAGGATATACTTTCTTATACTTCTCTAATTCTTCTTTTAAAGCAATATTCTCTTGTTTTAATACATTATAATTATCTCTGTAGAAATTATAACTATTACTTTTTTTTAAGATAAATTCTTTCATATTATCTTTTCTCTTTAAGATATTGAATTAAACCACCATTATTTAATATTTCCAACATAAAATCAGGTAATTTCTTAAATTTAATTTTTTCTTCACCACTAATAATAAATCCATTTTCCATATCAACTTCTATCTCATCATCATCTTGGATAATTTTTGAAACTCCCGGAGCTTCTAAAAGTGGTATTCCAACATTTGTAGCATTTCTATAAAATATCCTTGCAAACGAATCAGCTATTACATATGACACTCCAAGCCCTTTAAGAGCAATTGGAGCATGCTCCCTTGATGAACCACAACCAAAATTACGACCGGCCAGAATAATGTCATCTTTTTTGAATTTTTTAGAAAAATCCTTATCTAAACCTTCCATACAATGAGATGATAAAGTTTCCTCATCAGTATAAATTAAATATCGTCCAGGTATAATAATATCAGTATCAATGTCATCTCCAAATTTCCATACTTTCATTTTAATCACTCCGGAACACTTATTCTTCCTTTAATTGCAGATGTGGCCGCTACTGCAGCAGAGGATAAGTAAACTTCACCATCAGCTGAACCTTGCCTTCCTTTAAAATTCCTATTTGAAGTAGATAAACTAACTTCACCTGCTCCAATAATTCCGGTATGTCCCCCAAGACATGGCCCACAACATGGAGCTGAAACCAATGCCCCCGATTCAACAAATATTTTAATCAATCCTTCATCAAGAGCTTTCAGATAAATTTCTTTTGATGCAGGTATAACAAGCATTCTAGTTGTTTTAGCTATTTGTTTTCCTTTTAAAATTCTTGCAGCATCTCTTAAATCAGATAATCTTCCATTGGTACATGAACCAATAAATACCTGGTCGATTTCTCTATCAACCTCTGATACTGCTTTTACATTATCAACATTATTCGGACAAGCGATTTGAGGCTCCAAATCACTAACATCAATTTCAATAATATCTAGTGAAGGTGCATCCAAATCTGTTTTATAAACTTTATATGGGGTATTTGTTCTTTTTTCAACATAATTAATCGTTTTTTCATCAACTTCAACCAAACCGGTTTTTCCACCCATTTCAATTGCCATATTACATAAAACCATTCTATCTGAAATACTCATATTTCTAACGGTTTCGCCTGCAAATTCACATGCTTTATAAGTTGACCCGTCAGCACCCATTTTACCAATAATATTTAAAATAACATCTTTTGCATAAACATTATTTTTAAGAGAACCTGTTATTTCAAAACGGTTTGTTTCAGGTACTTTAAACCATAAATTGCCCTGACTAAAAACCATAGCCATATCAGTTGATCCAATACCAGTTGCAAAAGCACCAAGCGCTCCATGAGTACATGTATGTGAATCAGCACCAACAATAACACTTCCGGGAACAACATGCCCCAATTCCGGAAGTATCTGATGACAAACACCAGCATTAACATCATAAAAATGTTTAATATCATGTTTTTTTGCAAATTCTCTCATTATAATATGATTATTAGCAGAATCGATTGAATCCGCAGGGACTTGATGATCAAATGGAATGACAATTTTAGTTGAATCCCAAACATTACTCATACCAATTTTTTCAAAAGATTCAACAGCAAGAGGTCCAGTTAAATCATGAGTCATTGCAATATCAATATCAGCAATAATAATGTCTCCAGCTTCCACACTTTCCTTTCCAGCAGCATTTGCTAAAATTTTTTCAGACATTGTTTTCGACATTTTAAAACCTCATAATATAATTATATTTATCAATGTCTATAAAAATATTGATTTTTTAGGCTCTTTCAAACTTTGTTGATTTTTAAAATCAAGGCTTTGATTTTCATTCCAATTAGATCTCTGCGATATATTTGTTTTAAAATGCCGCAAAGTGTTTTTAAAGTTTCTTTTCTAATTTTACCCTCCAACTATACTTGGAAAAATTTATTTTCTAATTATTTAGTAAATTACATAGGATATGATACAAATTTGAAATAACATCAACTAATACGTACCGATATTTCCATTTTTCACGGATTTTAATCCATTCAACATCAAAGACATAATAACCCGAACGACCTATAAAAAAACTGTTTTAATTAACAAAAAGCCAATTTCAATGATTTAATACGAAACAATGATTCCAAAAAACTTTTTAAAAGATTTACAAACATTTTTCAAACTTCCCATATAATCAGAAATTAAATGCTCTGACTCACTTTTCAATTCATTCGTAAAATTTAGTATTTAATAAAATTATTTCCATATTTTGATAAAAAATTTTTATAAAAACATTTTTATAGTAGTTAATTCAATATATATTATTA
>CACZPT010000103.1 GCA_902783085.1 uncultured Methanobrevibacter sp. | reverse complement strand
TTAATTATATAAATACAATAAATAATAAAAGGCTAATTAAAAAATTAAAGAAAATTAATTGAAATTAAAAAGTGGTTGACAGCAATGATAAAATACCGGAATATATCAATAATTTTAAATAAAATTTCTAGCAATAATATAGTATAGTGAACAATTTTTATTAAAACATATTCGCCTGGAGGCGTTATCTATTAAAAATAAAACTATTTTAATTTTAGCTGTTGTACTTATTTTTTTCTCATCAATGAGTCTTATAAATGCTTATGAAATTAATCAGACAGATAGTTTAGGTTTAAATGATAATTCACAGCCATCATTAGAAAGTAATAATAATCAAAACTCATCCAGTGCCTATCTGGTGTTGGATAATGATGCTGATGTGGAAAATGTCTATATCGGTGATTATGTTACTTGGATTTTGGAAGTTCAAAATTTCGGTCCCGATACAGCAAAAAATGTTAAAGTCTATGATAAATTACCTAATGGTTTAAAATACGTTAAACACAGCCTTACTAAAGGAACATTCGATCCGAATACTGGTATTTGGGATATTGGTGATTTATCAGTTGAAGAGGGACTTGTAACATTATTAATTACTACAAAAGCAATAGCTGCAGGTGAACAAATAAACGAAGCTTATATTACCAGCGATACATTCAACAGCAACAATGAAACATTTGAAGAAGAAGAAATTGATGTATTCGATAGAGATTCACCTGATGAAATCGAATTTGAAAGAGCAACATTCATGCATGCAACCGGAAATCCCATATTCCTTATTTTAACTTGCCTATTAATATTGATTATTCCAATTATTAAAAGATAATTATTCTATTGACCGGTGTTTAAACCTTATATATATTATAATCAGCAGATAAGCAACCAATAAATTTGCATATAGATATCTGTTGTCCTGTATAGGCGTTGAAAAAAAGACCACAATGATATTTAAAAGATTTGGAATATACATCAGATATATTTCCTTTGATTTAGTAATTAGATTTATAGCTATCAGAATAATAATGGATAAATACATATATAACGCCGGACTGTTGAATACAGTATCAAAAGGTGAGTTTTCAATACCGATTGCAAGTAAATTAAGTCCGTCAAATACTGGAGTTCCCCAGTTCACATAGGAAATATTTTCATAAGGCTGTGTTGCAATATAATTACGCGGAACATAATATCCCTCAAATTCTGAATGTAACCTGTCCCTGTCTGAACTCATATAATATGGCCTGCCAAGCCAGTTACTGTCTCTTGTAATATCCCACACCATAGGCGCTGATTCCAATAAGTACTGCATACAATGCAGAGGATTTTTTAAAGAATATTTAATAGCAAAATTAATATACATGCTTCTATTAGTATCAAAGAGCTTATTATTCGTAACATGCAGTATCGGATCTGTATCGGTCGGCTTGTAATGCTCTTTAATAGCCTCCTCATTAATCAGCTCATGAATTGCATTTCTATCAGCATCCTCAATTTCCAAATTCAAATCATAATCTGCCAGCATATGGCTGATTTTTGTCATCATTGCATCTTTTTCATTATCAACAACATCATAAGCAATATTTAGGGATGCAATAGATAAGATAAAGATTGCAGTTAATGTTAAAAGCAGAACACCCATTTTAATATTCCTTTTTATAAAAAGATAAATTGAATAAACAATCACAGAAATTATAATAACATACAGTCCATTACCTCTCAACTGTGATATGAATGCCATGACTAATGAAAGAAGTATGATGAATTTAAAATCAACATTTCCTTTTTTATCTATCAGCACCATAGCTAAAAAACACAAAAACATCAATAAATAACTAAACAATATATCTTTCCACATAGTAATTGAATAAAGTGCATTTATAGGAATTAATGAAATAACTATGGTGGTAATAAGTTGTAATTTGAAAGTCTTTTTATCTTCAAGATTATCATTTCGATTATATTTGCAGATTAACGTCCACATAGTGGAAAATACAAGAATCTGAAAAATACAAATGGATACGGTGCTGGGATAGACTTTTAAACATAACATCTCAATAAATGTATGAAAAAAAGGATGCCAATTCGTAAAATGATTAGAGGCAATTTGATGTATCTGATTAAATGTATCATATGTGCCAATACCCGGATAAAAAACCAGAAGATAAAATGAAAATACGATAGTGGGAATTAAAAAAATCTCCAAATCCCTATAATTAAATCTCCTAAATTTATCAACTAGCCCCATATCCCGAAATTCCATAATTATTACTATATTAAAACTATTATTTAAATTAATTATTATAATCTTTAAACCCATTGAAACAAAGATTAATATTTAGATATGATTTATAAATGAAAATTAAAAAATCCTATAACAGAAATCTTCATTAAACTTGAGTTTTAAATTGGTGATAGTTACTTAAAAGTTAAAAATAAAATTATAGTTCTCGACATTAAAAATTTATGGTAATTGTGTCTATATTTTAGTATTTTCCAATCTCACTTTAAAATGCCATAGTACAT
>CACZPT010000102.1 GCA_902783085.1 uncultured Methanobrevibacter sp. | reverse complement strand
GCTAATGCAATTTTAGCTTCGTCACTAATTCTTTGTGCTCCAGCATTTTTTAAGATACGACCTACTGGTGCGATTGGTAATTCACTCATTATTTCACCTCCAAATAAAAAATTGTCTAACATAGTATATAAATGTTTTGGAAAAAATAGCTGTTAGTTACTTATACAACAACTTATAAGTTAATAATAAATTGTTTTTACAATACAAAAAATAAATAGAAAATTGGAAAAAATAAAGGAAAAAAATATATGAAAATTATGAAAATAACAATATAGAAAAATAAAAAAAATAATTTAATCTACGACCCCTTTAAGATAAGTTGCAGTCGCATGTGTTATTTTTACTCTAACAAAAGTTCCTAATTCAACATCATCAATAATAACTGGTATATATGAGTCAGTTTTTGCAATAAATCCGCCTTTAGAACCTTTTTCTACAACCAACGCTGTTTGGTAAGATCCAACTAGTTCTTCATTTTCTAAACGAGTAATTTCACTCTTAATTTCAGATAAAAATTTAGAACGAACCTTCATGATTTCAGGAGGAATTTCCTTTAATGAAGATGAAATTGCACCTTTTCTATGTTGATATTTTGACAAATGAATTAAACTAGGACGAATATTTTTAATAAGATTAACAGTTTTTTGAAAGTCATCATCTGTTTCAGTTGGATAACCAACAATTATGTCTGTTGCAAGAGTTAAATTAGGAATTTCACTTTTAAATTTATTAACAATATCAAGATATTGATTTAAAGTATGGCCTCTGCGCATTTCTTTTAATACCTTATCACTACCACTTTGTATAGGTAGATGAATAAAATTATATACATTAGGATGTTTAATTGCATCAATTATTTCATCAACATCATTTAAAACATTTTTAGGATGCATCATTCCAACACGAACTCGAAAATTACCATTTAAATTAGCCACTTCTTTAATTAAATCAGATAGTTTTTCACCAGTATCTCGGCCGAATGCTGCTGTATCTTGTGCAGTGAGTTGGATTTCACAGGCCCCATTATTAATTGCTTCTTGAGCTTCCCTTTTAATATCATCAATAGAATAGCTATTTAATGGTCCTCGAGCAAAACGAGTGCAACAAAAAGTACATGCGCCCAAACAACCTTCACAAATTTGAATTATATGAATATAACTATCATCAGTTATTTTAGGAACATTGACCTTACTTTCTTTTGAAAGCCCATATTCTCTAATTACTTCACCACAATAAGTTTTCTCAACAACATCAACAACTTTATTTAATTGATGTGGTCCAATCCAGCTGCAGTCAGGTCCAATTTTTTCAAGTTTTTCAGAATCAATCTCAACCATACAACCCCCAACAATAATTTTTTTATCAGGGAATTCTCTTTGTAGCTTTTGAATTTTATAAACAACTTTATTCTCAGTAGGTAATTTAACATAACATGTATTTACAATAATAACATCTGCATTTTCAATATTATTAACTAAATCAATATTATTTTGATTTAGAATTCCCGCCATTATCTGAGCATCAGCTTTATTAAATGTGCATCCATAAGATTCAATATAAACTTTCATGAAAAACTCCAAATCATGTTTTTTTGAAAATATCTTTAGTTAAATCATAATCATAATTATTAAATTTAACTGGTTTTGAATAAACTCTTTTAATTACCCCAGCTTTAGCAAAACCTGAAGTTAATTTCCTCTCATTGGTTTTGATAACATGGACCTTGACAATACGATTTTCGATTTTAACAATATCTCCGGGAGCTATTTCAAAATCTCTTTCCAAATCTAATTTATATGAATCCACTTCACCATGTAAATCAACAGAAAACCCAATACGGGCAGGAATTTCAATTGAAGTAGCCCAAATAGTATCAATATCCTCAATTAAAGATTTATTAACTCTATTTCCATTAACTTCAATACTAGTTACTTCAACTTGACCCACATCAGAAAGTAAAACATCCCCAACTTTCAATTCATCACTTGGAGATAACTCAATATTTGTTTTTTGAGATTTATCTTGTTGAGAAATAATAATACGATAATTTTTAGGTTTTTTTGCAGAAAATACATCTTTAAAAACATGACTACAATCCTGACATTTTAAAAGATATTCTTCCGTCAATTTCTTTTTAGATTTTTTTTGTTTAGAGTTTAAAATTTCTATATCATCAGAACCACAAATTGGACATTGCATAAAAATGCCTCCATTATAAAAAAAAATTAATCATTATTAAGATGATGATTAACTAAACCGCCATCTTCTAAAATATTCAACATGAAATCTTTAAACGGTTCAAAAGTAACAGATTCACCAGTAGTTTCATTAATTAAACTACCCTTTGACAAATCGATTTTAATAATGTCTCCATCATTAGCCTCAATATCAGAAACTATTACAGGTAAACCAATATTAATTGCATTTCTATAAAAAATTCTTGCAAATGATTTAGCAACAATTGCATCAACACCTGCTGTTTTAATAGCTACCGGTGCTTGTTCTCTTGAAGAACCACAACCAAAATTTTCATCAGCAACAATTATATCGCCCTTTTGGACATTTTGAGTAAAATCCGGCCTTTCCCCTTCAAGAACATGCTCTGCCAAATCTTGGGGGTTGAATGTTCTTAAGTATCTTCCAGGAATAATAACATCCGTATCGATATTTTTACCAAACGTCCAAGTTTTTCCACATATAACATCCATAATAATCCCTATTTTAAAAGTTCATGGCCATGATTTTGAGCTTTTGTTGTAAATACAATTCCATCATCACCAACATATTCTTTAATTTCATTCACAATATGTTTGTTTGTCTTATCAAATATTGAATAAACAGTTGGTCCAAATGAACTCATACCAACACCATATGCCCCAACTTCCCTTAATTTTTTCATTAAATTTTTAATATTATCTGATTGAAGTGAAACTTCAATATTTTTAAATCCTAATGTTTGTATCTTATTAATTATATTTCCAAAGCAAGGTAAATCTTTTTCCAGTAGAAAAGGAATTAAATTCATGAAAATTAAATGAGATGATAATTCAGCATCATGACGAGGGATAGGACAATATTCTTGAAAAATATTAACTTCTTTTTGTCCATTAACAGAATTCTCTGATTTTAAAATAACAATTAAAACATTCCACTCTTCAGGAAAATCATAACGTGCAAATAATTGTGGAGGACTAGCTTTAGAAGCAGAAGATGGTAAAAAAGATGATTTTTCCTTTAAACTATGCCCACCATCAACAATGAAACCTCCATAATCAAAGGCAAAAACACCTATTCCAGATGTTCCCCCACGGCCAACAATTTTACCAAGAGCATGACCCGTATAATCCTGACCTATGGATTCAGTTATAATTTTTGCAGTTGATAAGGCAATTTGAGTTCCTGAACCTAAACCAGAATGTGTGAGATATCCTTTATCGACTCTAAAATAAAAACCTTCATCAACATCAAAATGATTGATTATTTTATCTGCTGCAGATTTTACTTTTTTTTCATATTCTTCCTTAATGACATCATCGAACTGGAATTCATCACCAAATTCAACAGTGATTCCTTTTTCTGCATTTTCACCATATAAAATGAAATTTGGATCCTGAATTGTAAGTCCAATTCCGCCATCTAACCTTCCATAAGAACCATTCATATCAATAAGAGCCAAATGGAGTCTTGAAGGTGACTTAATATACATAACATCACAATATTTATTTTTTAGATTTTAATGGGGTTGAAAATTCCTTTTCAACACTTTCACGATACATTGAATTCATAGTACAAAATGGTATAATTCTACCATCCGGAGTTGCATAATGAATAACACATTTTTTAACTCTATCTTCATCAAAGTTAAATGGATCCATGAAATGCATACATGAAATAAGCATTGAATCTTTAGAAAAGTCCCCTAAGGCATCATAAGACCTTTTAGCAAATACATTAAATAATATTTTTTTAATATCTAAACCTTCAGGAGTTTCAGACAAATTAACGAAACTTGGAATATTTTTAGTAGCACTGGCTAAAACTCTTTTTTTAATTCCGAAACCTCCAGCCATAAGTCTTTCAGAATATTCATCCAATTTTTCAGTTAAAGCCTCAACATCAACAAATTTAGTAATAGGAATTAATTTATCTTTACCCTGACCTTCAGTTTTATCTCTAAATATGTAAGTAGCAATTCCACAGTGTTGGTGGCAATTAAGTGTTACTCTTGGTTTTTCACCATCTAAAGCACCAATAAAGTTTGCAATTGGTTCGACAAAAGATGGGGGATAAAAATCAGTAGTTTTAACCTGACCATCAGTTTCCTCTTCAATAATTTTTACAAAGTCTGGAATTGTAATTCTTTGTTTTTCAACTTGATCAGAAGGAGTTCTTCCAGCAAATGAAACCGGTTGGAAATTAACCCCATAGATATTTTCACTATGGTCAAATGCAAATTTAATAATTTCTCCAATTTGATTGTCATTAACTCCTTTAATTAATGTAGGAACCAAAACAACTCCCAAACCTACTTTTCTACAATTTTCAATTGCATCTAATTTAAATTGAAGTAAATCTTTTCCACGATTATTAATATATGGTTCTGGAGTTACACCATCAAAAGCCAAATAAACGGTGTTAAGACCTGCTTCTTTTAATTCTTTAGCCAAATTTTCTCTTTTAGCTAAGCGTATACCATTTGTTGCGATTTGAACATGGGTAAAACCTTCTTCTTTAGCCATTTCAACTAATTCTACGATATCTTTACGAACAGTAGGTTCACCACCAGCATATTGTATAGCTGGACAAGGATTAGGTTTTAAATTTCTTAAATTCCTAAGCATCTGCCTAATTTCATCTTGAGTAGGCTCATATAAACGTCCGGAAGCAGCCGCATTAGCAAAACAAACAGGGCATCTTAAATTACATCTATTAGTAACATCAATTAAACCCAATACTGTTGAAGTTTCATGCTTAGAGCAAAGCCCACAATTGGCTGGACATTTTGCAAAATTGTCAACAGATGGATTTTCTATATGGGTTATTGATGGTTCGTAACTAATAACCCTTTTATACATCTCATCATCGCTCCAGTATGTGTTAATAAACTCACCATGCTCATCACAAGTTTTTTTAATAAAAACTTTTCCCCCTTCATCATAAACTTCCGCTTTAAGTGGTTTACCACATTCCGGGCATAAACTATTAGTATCTTTTATTTTCAAAAAATCACCTTACAAACAAACATAACTCAAATGTACAAACATAATATAAATAATTATAGTTTATTTAATATTTAAATTTATTTAAAAAATATTTATACTTAAAAAAATAAATGAATAATAATTAAGTGTTAGAAAGGAGAGTAAAAAAAACAATGAACTTTGATATGCAAACATTTTTAATTACATGTGTAACAATATTATATTTTTTAATTCCAGCATATATCTCAAATAGTGGAGGATTAATCTTTGGTGGTGGAAAACCAGTTGATTTTGGAAAAAAAGACCCTAAAGGTAACCGTTGGATTGGTAATGGAGTTACATGGAGAGGATTAATTGGAGGAACAATCCTCGGGACAATTGTTGGTGCAATCCAAGGATATTATGGTCCAGATTTAATGTTTGTATTTGGAGACTACATAAAAACACCTATTGCAATTGGTGTTGCAAATGGAATAACCATTGGATTTTTACTTTCATTTGGTGCATTAGTTGGAGATGCACTAGGAAGCTTTTTAAAAAGAAGGTTGGGAATTGAAAGAGGAAAACCAGCCCCAATTCTTGATCAAATTGATTTTTTAATAGTTGCGCTATTCTTTGTTTCATTTGTTGTAAAATTAGATTTGAATTTTATAATAATATCCATTATATTAACTATCATAATACATCTAATAGCTAATAGTGGAGCTTATTTGCTTGGAATAAAAGATGTTTGGTATTAATTTAAATATTTATTCATCATAATAGCAGTTCCAACAGCAGGCGCTACAACACACTCTTCATCTGTTAAAATAGTGTCCATAGATTTAACTTCCATACCTAAAAGCTCTGCTGCAGGTTTATCCAAAATATCTTTTCCAAGTCCTGTAGTTATAATTAAATCCAAGTTTTGGGTTTCACAAACCTGTTTTAATCCATCTGCAATTTGTTCAATTTGTTTTTGATGAATGAATTCACACATTTGAACAACATCATCCATTGATAACATGTCTAAATCAGCACAAACAACACGAGCAACTCTTTTTGCACAATCAATTTTAGATTTAGATTCACCGTCAAAAGTATCACAAATATAATCATCTTCTGATATTAACCCCAAAATCAAATAAACATCAGCAGTTTGTGCAAATAACTCACTAGATACACGATATTCTTTTCCATTTAATTCCACAACATCTAAAAAACTAGCCAAATTTGTTCTTAAAGTACCAGTATAGACTAATTCACCAGTTGCAGACCTATCAAAGTCAGATTTGCCAACAGCACATTCTTTTCCACTTTTAATTGGAATAATATCGGTTGTAGTGCTGCCAGTGTCAATAAAAATACAGTTATCAGATATTAAAGTTGCAATTTGAGCTGTAGCTATCCAATTAGCTGCTGCCGCTTTAAGAGGATTAATTTCAATTTCTGATTTAGATAACATCCCACCAATACCAACATATGCTATCGGACATGAAAAAGTATCTCCACATTTTTTAACAACATCCAAAACTCCATCTTTTTTAGTATCATAAGCATCAACAAGTTCGGCAGTCATCGAAATTCCAACAGCATCGATTTCATTTACCGGGCAAATATTTTCAATTAATTCAATCAATACATTAGATAAATTATCGTTATTACTCCACATAGGAAGATAAGCAAAATCAACTTCAATATTTTTAATTTCACCATCATCAAAATCAATAATGGCTAAATCTGTGTTTGCACCACCAATATCAAAACCTGCAATTTTCATAAATTATATTCTCCTAATTTCTAAATTATCACCAGATTTTTTAAATTCAACTTTACCATCCAGTGAAACATCAATATTATCAATATTCTCATCTATTATTGTTTTAACTATATTAAAATTAGCTATTTTTTTAAGACCAACATATGGTGTTGTAAATCTTGAATTTATTTCTAAAAGATAAACTGGATAAACATCTTTTTCATCATTATTAATTATTAAATCAACACCCACAAAACCTTTCAGACCCTCAATTGATTCATAGGCCCTAGAAGCTATTTTAAATGCTTCATCACGATATTTATTTTCAAATGGAATCATACCTCCAACATATGTTCCATTATCATCGGATAAATTGATAAATTGCTTATTTAGACTAATGGGAACTGCTTTTTTTTCATTACCTATTAAACTAACACTAACATCAATTCCATCAATAAATTCTTGAATTAAAATTCTTGAACCTGGAGTGAAAATTTCTTCTAAATCATAACTTAAATCACCAATATTTTCAACAACAACAATATTTTCACAGTCAACACCAATTAAAGGTTTAATAACAATTTTAAGTGGTGTTAAGGGGTCTTCACTTTGCCACTTTTTATATAAATTTTCAATAGCTCTTTTCCAATATCCCTTAGAATCTATTTTCATTTTAAAAGAACGAGGCTGCGGAACTATATCATATAATGCTTCATAAGATAATGATTTATCTGAAGTTAAAAGACATGCCTCACTTGAGGAGTTATACAATTCAACATTATTTTCTTCTAGTATTTTAGTGATATTATATAAATTATTGTTATTTTCAGCAGCTATAAAAATAGCTTTATCAAATTTAGAAGCATTTGATTTAAGAAATGAAATGATATCTCCCTCAATCAATATTGGATTAACATTATGATATTTTTCAACTACAGTTTTATAGGATTTATTTATTACTAAATCAATGTTAAAATCTTTTAAATCATCTAAAAGTGAAAATAATAATGCTTCAGCTTCACTAATTATACTTTTATCCGTTTCACCAGAAGCAGTGAAATATTCAAATACTAAAATTGAATCAGTAGTGGAAGGCATCATAATTAACACACATTTCTTTCAAGTTCAAATCATCATATGGGAAACATATTTTATCCCCATCGAAAACAGTATGAATTAAAGTATCATATTTTCTTTCAAAGTCTTTAACTGTAATATCCTCATCAATTAATGCCATTTTCCTATCAAAAGAAGGCATGATATGTTCAGGAGATTTAATATCAAGTAATCTTTTTGCATAATACTCTTCAATCGCATCTACAATTTGAATAGCTGAATTTCCATCCCCATAAGGGTTTTTAGCATTTTTCATTTTATTTGCAAATTCTTCATCATTTAAAATTTTATTTGCATATTTTAAAATTGCTTCTTTATCTGAACCAACTAAAATATTTCCTCCAGCAGTTACTGTTTCCGGTCTTTCAGTATTGTATCTTAATGTTAATGCTGGAAGGCCCAGTGTTATTGCTTCTTCTTGAAGACCTCCGGAGTCGGTTAAAATTAATTTCGATTTAGAATTTAATAATAAGAAATCTAAATAACCAAGCGGTTTAATAATATGAATATGTTCAAGTCCATTTAATTCATCGAATAATCCGAATTTTTCCAATGTCTTTTTAGTTCTTGGATGAATTGGAAATATAATATTAGTATCATCTAATTCTTTTAATGCATCGACAACATTACTTACCCTATGTTTATCATCAACGTTTTCTGCCCTGTGCATTGTTAATGTTATGATATTCTCCATGTTTTCAATATCTAGATTAATTAATGATTCATTGTCGAATCCTTTCTTTTTAGCTATTTCTAAGTGCCTATAACAAGCATCAACAATCGTGTTTCCGGTGATGAATAAATTTTTTCTTGAATATCCTTCAGCCAGTAGATTAATAGCAGATTCTTCGGTCGGTACAAAATACATTAATGTAGTTACATCACATACTCTCCTATTAATTTCTTCAGGCATTGTCATGTCAAATGATCTAAGTCCTGATTCAACATGTCCTACAGCAATGTGTAATTTAGAAGCTACAAGAGCTCCTGCAAGAGCAGCATTAGTATCTCCTTGAACTAATACAATATCTGCTTTTTCGTTGAGTAAAACCTTTTCAATTCCGTCCATCATCAAACCCGTTTGTTTACCATGAGACCCGGACCCTACATGAATATTATAATCTGGAGCTGGAATTTCAAGATCATTGAAGAAATTATCAGACATTTCTTTGTCATAATGCTGGCCTGTATGAATTATAGATAAATCAATACCCCTGTTAATGATTTCATCTATAATTGGAGCCATTTTAATAATTTCAGGTCTTGTTCCAAATACAACCACGATTTTCATAATATCTTCCCTTAACATATTATATTTATTTCTATCCATTAAATATTGTTTTAAATTATAAAAACAATTTTATAAAATTTACTTTATTAATTACTATTATATTGCACCAACTATAAAACATATGCATTTTAAGCCACTCTCAAAAATCAATATAAAAATTTAATAATATTATCCGATAAAATCATTATTGTGTTTATGAATGAGACCATATGCATTAGAGAATTACTTCAAATTAAAGGAAAATGGAACTAATTTTAAAACTGAAATAATGGCAGGAATCACTACCTTTCTTGCAATGGCATATATTTTAGGTGTAAATCCAACAATGCTGGCAGAAGGGCATATGCCTGCAACAGGTGTATTTTTTGCAACTGCAATTTCGGCAGGTATTGCATCCATAGTAATGGGTCTTGTTTCAAAATATCCTATTGGACTTGCTCCTGGAATGGGTCTTAATGCATTATTTACATATACGATTATTTTAACTATGGGAAATAGTTGGCAAACAGCACTTGCTGCAGTATTTATCGCAAGCATTATATTTTTAATTATTACAATATCTGGGTTAAGAGAATCTATTTTAGACATTATTCCCCTTGACTTAAAATTAGGAATTGGTGCTGGAATTGGATTTTTTTTAGCATTCATTGGTTTAAAAGGTGGTGGAATTATTATTAAAAATCAATCAACTTTTGTAACTATGGGTAACTTACTTTCTGCACCGGCACTCTTAACCTTAATTGGTATTATCATTGCATTAATTTTATATGTTAAAAAAGTACCTGCATCAATATTTATTGGATTGATTATTACTGCAATTATCGGTATAATATTTACTATATTTGGATTTGGTGTTGGAGAGATTGGAATGCCCACACTCCCTACACAAATAATTTCAACTAATTTTGATACTACCTTATTTTGTGGATTTATTCAAGGATTTAAAGGACTATTTTCAAATATTTCTAATCTAATTATGATTCTATTCTCCTTAGTATTTGTTACATTCTTCGATACTGCTGGAACTTTAATTTCATTAGGTAAACAATGTGGATTTGTTGATGAAAACGGTACTGCTCAAGGTATTGAAAAAGCATTTATGGGGGATGCTATAAGTGGGATTATCGGTTCTATTTGCGGTACAAGTACTGTAACTGCATTTGTGGAAAGTGCAACTGGTATTGGTCTTGGTGGAAGAACTGGTTTAACTGCAATTGTTACGGGAATATTATTTATACTTTCAATATTCTTCTCACCAATTGTCTTATCATTATTTACTTCATCGGTAACCGCATCAGCATTGGTTATTGTTGGTATTTTAATGATTGTGCAATTAAAAGAAGTGAACTGGGATAACATAGTTGTTGCATCTTCAGTATTTATGATTATAATCATGATGCTTTTAACTTATTCAATTTCTTTGGGTATTGCATGGGGATTCCTAATTTACGTAATAACTACTTTAGCTATGGGTAAATCTGAAGAATTGAATTGGAGTATCTATTTACTTGTTATAATCTTTGCATTATACTTATTCTTTGGTCTTTAACTTGTGTAAATTTCACAATTTTATTTATATTTTTTTGAAAAAATTTAACTATTCTTATTTAAAGATAAATTAATATGTTAAAAAAATTATTTTTAATATCATTAATATTAATTTTTGCAACAAGTGTTGCATTTGCAGTGAAAAGTGTTGATGATTTTATAATCCCATCAGATTATTCTGGTCATGATGCTTCTGGAGAATATTTTATTCCTGGAGCTTATGATAATCCCACATTCATAATTCGCCAAATCAATGATACCAATACATATTTTACAAATTCATCAAGTTATGAAGTCTGGAGTGGTAGTGAAAATAACACATTCTATTATGTAAATAAACAAAAAAGCATTATTGGTGCTATTGAATTAATAGAAATTGAAAATCAGCAATTTATAGTTACATCACAATATGCAAGTACGCTAAGAGATCCTGATTTCTTCAATAAAACAATGGAAAGTATATTGGAATTTAATCAACTTAATAATATTAAACCGATTGCCCCTTAATTTTTTTACTCCACTAAATCATTAAGGCTAGTTATCATTGATTCACGAATTGCATATTTCTTTTGCAAATCACTAAGTGAATCAATTAGATTACGTCTGAATCTTTCACATGCATAATCATCATATTTAAATTTGATGCCGTCGTATTTAATATCCATTAAAATTAAGTAATCCGGTTCCATAACTTTAATACTTGCTCTTGAAGAGTCTTTAGGAGGATTTAACAATTTTTCAACATCCTCCAATGTCATTTTATCAAGTGCAACATCGACAAAAACACGCATCATTTTACGTACCATATTCCATAAAAATGATTCTCCATAAATATCAATAAAAATTGGAGATACAGTATCATGTAAATTTGGAAATTCACGTTTTGAATAATCGTTTAATGCTACTTTATTGATTTTAATATCATCAATTGTCCGAGTAGTTGTTTTTTGAAATCTTTTAGTAAAATTAGTAAAATTATGAGTTCCTTTAAATAACTCCGCAACTTCATTTAATTTATCCATATTTAAATCTTGAAACAATAAATAACGGTATTGTCTCATCAGAGCATAACGAGGTTTAAAAGCATAACGAACTGGAGCTTTAGCAAGGATTTGAATATCATCAGGTAAGCTATTATTAATTTCATTAACCCTTACTTCTTTTTCTGATTGAAAACTAATTACATTACCTAAACTATGAACACCCGCATCAGTCCTGCCAGCTATTCTAAATCTGGACTTTTTTAAATCATCAATATAATCTAATTTGCGTAAATGATAAATTAATTCCTCTTCAACAGTCCTTAAATTCGGTTGGCGTTGAAATCCATGAAAATTAGTTCCAATATATCCAATTTTTAAAGCTGTTCTTTTCATGTTAATAATTTATTAATTTTTTAATATATAAATCAGCCCAAAGTAATGTTATATTATTAGACACAATTTCACCTAAAACAATCCCCATCCAAGCGCCCCAAACCCCTAAATCAAATATAATAGCTAAAAGAACAGTGAAAAATAATGTGAAAATTGTTTCTCTTAAAATTGTCTGAAACATTGCTGTTAGTCCACGGCCAACACCCTGAAAAACATAAGTTGAAGCAACACCTACTGCCATTGTGGGATAATAAATAACAATCCATTGCAAAAAGCTAGTTAATTCTGGAGCTATTCTTACACTAGCTGCAGAATATGAAAAAATTGTTGTAATTTCCGGAGCAAAAAGACTTGTTAAAACAGCCACAACAATAGAAATAATAATTGAAATTTTCATTGAATACCTATGTGCTATTTTAATGTTTTCATAATTTCTAGCCCCGTAATTTGCAGCTATAACAGATATTAATGCTGTTCCAATAGCTAAAAGAGGAGTTGTTCCAATAGTTACTATTCTCCATCCTGTTGAATAAACAGCAACAGAATCTGTAGATCCCACATAGGCAAGTATTGCAGAAAAAACCGCTGCAAAAAAAGCGTTGTTAATTAGCTGTAAACTTGCAGGAAAACCAACTTTAATAATATCTAAACTAATATCTTTATTAAATTTATAATTTGATAAAAAAGGTTTTAAATAAGTGTCTTTTTTAATATAAAACCAATAAAATAATATTAATATAACAAAAAACGATGAAATTAATGTTGCAATAGCTGCACCATTTATTCCTAAATTTAAATAATAAATAAAAATAGGATCCAAAATAATATTTAAAATAGCGGACAATACCATTGCATACATTGGCCTTGAAGTATCACCCTCAGCCCTAAAAATTCCATATAATGAATTAGAAAGTATGATGAAAATCGAGCCGGATAAAACAATTAATCCATAATCCATTGCATAATTAATAGTTCGGCCGACACCCATTAAAATTAAAACTGGTTTAAGAATTAAAAGAAGTAAAATCGTAATTATAATCGATACAATAAACATGATGATGATAGCATGAACTGAACCATTATCCGCACGTTTTTTATTTCTCTGACCAATATATTTTGATAATGCATAAGCAGAACCTGCACCCAAACCATTACCTATACCAACTAAAACCATGAATAATGGAGTTACAAAACCTACCCCTGCAAGTGCATCTGCACCAAGACCTGAAACCCATACTGCATCAATCAGATTATACAAACTAGAAATTAACAAAGATATAATGAGTGGAATTGACATTCGAAGAAGTGCTTTTTTTGGGTTTCCAAGCATAACTTCCACATTATTTTCTCTACTATTATCAAACATATTAATCATTTTTATAAAAATGTTTAATAATTAAAGTAGATAAATAGATAGGTTTAAAAAAAATAGTAAAAAATTAGAATAGTGCATCTTTCACCATTCCAATCCTAAGTGAATTTAAAATAACTAAAAGAGTCAATCCCAAATCACCAAAACCAACAGACATCATTAATGTAATAATACCAAATATTGCAAGTATTACACACAATAATTTAATTGCAATTGCAAATGAAATATTATACTTGATAATACTCATTGTTTTATAACTTAAAGAAAACAAGTAAGGTAATTTAGAAATATCATCCTGCATTAATGCAACATCAGCTGTTTCAATAGCTACATCAGAACCCACAGCACCCATCGCGATACCAATGTTTGCACGTGCTAAAGCCGGTGCATCATTAATACCATCACCAACCATAGATACATCACCAAATTTATTTCTAATTGTGTCTAAAATATCCAATTTATCTTCTGGAAGTAAATTAGAAAATACATATTTAATTCCAATATCATCTGCAACTTTATGAGCTGCAAGTTTATTATCTCCAGTTAGCATTATTGTTTGTATGCCCTGTTTATTTAAATTATCAATAACATTAGCTGCATTAGGTCTGATTTTATCAGAAACTGTAATAAATGCCAAGACTTTACTTTCATTACCAATGAATATGATTGTTTTACCATCATTTGAATATTTATTAATATCCTCATATGAAATCTCAAAAACACTTCCTTCAATTAAAGATTCATTAGCTGCATAATACTTTTTATTATCAATTATCCCAACTATACCTTTACCCGGAACATTTTTAAACTCATTAATTTCACTAAATTCTATGTCATTTTTATCAGCATAATTAATAATAGCCTGAGCAATAGGATGTGAAGACTGATGTTCAAGAGAAGCGGCAATTTTTATTATATCCTCTTTAGAATAATCATCACATAATAATTCAATGTCTGATAATTCAAGCTCTCCTTCTGTTAAAGTGCCTGTTTTATCAAAAATAACAGATTTAATATTCCTCATTTCTTCAACATAAGTACTTCCTTTAATTAACACACCATTTCTAGTAGCAGAAGTTATAGCAGAAACCATACCTACAGGTGTGGAAATTAAAAATGCACATGGACAAGAAATTACCAAAAGAGAAAGAGCCCTATAAATCCAATCAACTAAATTTTGACCAAATAACAATGGTGGAATAAATGCAACAAGAGCAGCGGCAATCATCATTGCAGGAGTATAATATTTAGCAATTTTTTCAACTAAAGTTTCAGTTTCAGATCTGTTAAGTTGAGATCTTTTAACTAAAGTTACAATTTTAGAAATAACTGAATCTTTAGCTTTTTTAGTTACAATAACTTCTAAATACCCATCTTCATTCACCGTTCCTGAAAATACTTCATCACCGACTTCTTTTAATACCGGAACACTTTCACCAGTGATAGACGCCTGATTAACTGAAGATGAACCAGATATTACATTACCATCTAAAGGAACTTTATCACCAGGTTTTACAATTACAATATCCCCAACATTAACTTCATCAACATTTTTTAATTCTTCAGCCCCATTAACTTTTATTCTAGCAGTTTCTGGAGTGATTTCGACTAATGATTTAATAGAACGGTTAGCTCTATGTTCAGCATAATCTTCTAAGAATTCTGCAATATAATAAAGAAAAGTAACTGCTGCACCCTCTTCAGGGTGTCCTATCATAAACGATGCAATACATGCAATACACATAAGCATTGAAGGGCCAACAGTATGTTTTTTAATTAAGGAATTATATGCTAAAATAGCTATTTCAAAACCTGCAATTAATGCTGAAATCATAAATATAGCTGTGACAACAATAGAATTAACTGATAAAAATTCTAAAATATGGCCTAAAGCAAATAAAATACCACTACTTACAATAATTTGAATAGGCCTATTAGTAATTAAAGGTTTGCCTTCAGCAATAAGTTCTTCCTTTTCTTGTTCATTATCGTCATCTGCACAATCAGGACAACCACAAATACTTAGCTCAACATCTCCATCATCATCACAATCACAATTAGAATCACTACATGAATCATCCACATCCAAAGTATGGCCATGGTCATGATGATGCTCATGTTCGTGGTCATGGTCATGGTCGTCATCTGCACAATCAGAACAACCGCAAATACTTATCTCAACATCCTCATCATAATCTATTACTTCACTATGATTATGAACACTTAAATCCGTATTTTTTTGATAATTCCTCAATAACTGTTTATCAAAATGATTTTGATTTTCACAATGAATTTCATCACAAGTTGGATTAAAACAAATGTAATTATAATGTTTTGGATTGTTACAGTTATCTTTATCACAATCGGGCTCATAACATTTATTTACTATCATTGAAACACCATTAAATTTATTCTAAGATATGTTCCAAACCAACTTTATATATCATTTCAATATGCAAGTCTGTTAAGGAATATCTGGCCATTTTACCTTCTTTTTTATATTTTACAATATTATTGGCTCTTAATATCCTTAATTGATTTGAAACAGTTGTCTGATTTAAATTTAATGCTTCGCAAATGTCACAAACACATAAATCTTCAATAACTAGAAGTGAAATAATTTTCAACCGTGTAGGGTTTCCAAATATTTTGAAAAACTCAGCTAAATCAAAATATTTGTCTTCATCAATCATACGTTTTTTAACACGTTCAATTGCATCTTCATGAGGAAGACAAATTTCACACAAATCATCATTATTTTTTGAAAGATTTTTTTCATCTGTCATTTTACTCACATTAAATTATATCTAGTTTATAATTATAATGTTTTTATATATAAATATTGTCATATCACAATATCATGATATGTTGTATTAAAAAATAATATAAACAAAATTATTCAACATCCTTGAGTGCTTCAACCATGTTTAAATTCTTAATTTTACGTGAAAATAATAAATTAACAAATATTGAAACAGAAAATGTTATAATTGCACTTAAAATAATATTACCCCAAGTTAATGAAGGAACATAATAGAATGAATCGCCTGTCGCATCCATCATAAGTGTCATTAGATAAAAACCTAAAGGAATACCTAAAATAAACCCGATAGATGTGAAAACTAAGTTTTGTGTTAGCAATAATTTTCTTAAATCTCTTGTTTTGAAACCTAATACTTTTAATGTAGCTATTTCACGTTCAATTTCTGTGAAAGATAAAATACCTAAATTATATAAAACTACAATAGCTAAAAGAACTGCAAAGAATATTAAAATAGAAACCATCATCATCACGGATTCAGTCATTTTATCCCAACTATTTTTCATACTATTTAAAGTATTAACTGATTTAATTGAAGAATAGTTATCTGAAATATTTTCACTAGACAATATGCTTGTTGGTTGGAAGTTTAAACCTGAATCCTCAAGTGCCTCAGGAGACATTATTAATCCCTGTGAAATTGGGTCTGCATGAATATTAGTAATATTAGATGAAACCCACTCATCTGAACCGACAATATGCCAAGAAATAGTATCACCAACACCAACATTTAAACTTTCAGCTAATTTTTTAGAAATTGATATATCTGAAGGGGATAAATCGATTGGATTTCTATTATTGTCTGTTTGTATTAACAAATCCGTACTATTTAATGACAGAAGCGAAGCTATTCTTTCATTTCCATTACCCTTGACTTCAATAGGTTGCTCCATAATCATTGTACCGTTTACATCATTTGCAACACTATCAATATCACTTAACAATGCCCCATTATCAATGATTAATTTTGATTCAAAATGACTAATATCATCATATTCCCATGTTTTTAAATCATTCATAGAGTCATTCATACCAAAAGCAGATATCAATAGTGCAACACAACCCATAACACCAATAATGGCCATTAATGCTCTAAAGTTATTCACTTTAGCATCCCGATAATTCCAACGAATATTAAAGCTTAAATTACTCCAAAACTTTGATTTTTCAACACGAGAATTAGATGATACTTTAGGTGCCTTAGGCCTCATTGTATTAGCAGGATTTTCTTTTGATATGTTTCTTGCAGCCCAATAAGAAACAAAAAGTGAAGATAAAATCATAGTTAGTGCAGCATAAACAAAACTAATATTCCAACCTGGCTTCCACACAGGTAGGGAAAATCTTGATGTCATTGATGGATAAAAGAGTTTTGGAATTATTGTAGGTCCTAAAATTAAACCTAAAATAGCACCTGCCAAAACTAACCAAAACCCGTAAGACATGAAATGTAAAATTATCGATTTATTTTTATAACCTACAGCTTTTAAAATACCAATTTGAGTTCTTTGATGTGAAATAATACGAGTCATAGTTGTTAAAAGAGTTAAAAAACTAACTAAAATAAATACAATCGGAAAAACATTACCCATCATCTTATGTTGAGTTAATTCTTCTGAAAACTGAGATACACTAACATGATCAGACTGTTTTGTAAACGATAAATAACTAACTGAATCATTTAATAGATTCTTAAATTCCTGAGGTGTTTGATTAAATTTAACTAAAAGCACATTATAATGAATATCTCCAGGAAATGCTTCATTAGACATATAAGCAAATCCCATACTGCTAAAATCTGGAATAATAGAAGACCTAGAAACTTCATAAACATATTCTGGAGAATAACCAATACCCTTAATTTCTTTTTTAATAGTTATACCATTAAACTCAAATGAGATATTGTCCCCAACAGTTAAATTTTGAGCATCTGCAAAACGTTTATCTAACCATACCCCATTTTCATCAGATAAATTAAATGAAGCGCCTTCAGTTACATAAAATGTAGAAATTTCATTATCTTCAACAAAATGCAGGGTAATATCCGGACTATTTGAAAAATTTGCAACCGACTGAACTACAAGCTGTCTTTCAGAATTTGTTGTAAAATTATTTATATCGCTAACAGCATCATCAGTAATGGTTGTATTATAAATCCAACCATCAGCCAAATTAGTTTCATTATAAAAATCTGTTACAGTTTGTTCTAAACCCGAATATTCACCACAGATTCCACAAAATGCAAAAATACCTAGAAATGCCATTAAAAAAATAGAAATAAACTGAGCTTTATTAACTTTAATATCTCTAAGCATTTTTTTAAATAAGGACATGATATAATATTAGAAAAAAATAATATTTATATTTAAAAATTAATCTAAAAGATAATTACTCATTATCTTTTAGTGATTCAACCATATTTAATTTTTT
>CACZPT010000101.1 GCA_902783085.1 uncultured Methanobrevibacter sp. | reverse complement strand
GGCAAGTAAGGGATTTGAACCCCTGTTTCATGGTCTGCAGCCACGCACCTAAGCCACTCGGTTAACTTGCCAAATAAAAATTAAAGTATAATAAAGTATTGTAATTTAATAGTATATAAATATTACTAAAAATAGCTAATTTTTAGCAATTTAACTCAGAACCCATACAAGATTGACAGTCATCACCAAGTTCAGATTTATCAATTCCAAGTTGACTTAAAACATCAGCTGTTTCAATATTCTTACAAATTTCACAAGTTCTACTGATTAAATCAGCTTTTGTAGCTTTACCAATAGACAATTCATAAGCAAAGTCATGAATCATCATCTTAACATTATCATCAAGTTTGATTCCGCTACCACGTTTATCAGTAATATATTGAGACACAGCAGGTTGTGTTATATCCATTAGTTCAGAAACATCTTTTTGCCTCATCCCAGAATTCAATAATTCTTTTGCCAATTCAGAACGAATAGCCGGTATTACATACCATACAACAATTTCACATGGTGGTTTCATAAAAATAATCTCCTATTTCTTAAGTAAATTATCTAAATCATCATAATCTTCATCAAGAGTCATTTCATTTTTCTCAAATAAAATTTTAATATTTTCATCACTTTCTTTTAAATGTTTTGAAAGTATACTAATAGCATCAGCCACAGGGTCTGGAAGTTTATTGTGTTCCAAATCAACTTTAGCAGCAGTTCTTTTACATTTAACAATTCTTCCAGGAACGCCAACACAAGTAGATTCTGGAGGAACATCTTTAAGTACAACAGCACCAGTTCCTATTTTAGAATATTCGCCAATTGTGATATTACCCATCACCTTAGCACCTGCACCTATAATTACTCCTTTTTCAACGGTCGGATGTCTTTTTGTTTTCTGAGTGGTGGTCCCGCCAAGAATAACTCCCTGATAAATGAGTACATCATCACCAATTTCTGCAGTTTCTCCAACAACAACACCCATGCCGTGATCAATAAAAACACGTTTTCCAAAAGTAGCACCTGGATGGATTTCTATTCCTGTGAGAAATCTAGCCAAATTAGAATTCATTCTAGCCAATAATTTTAAAGAATGATTCCAAAGATAATGGCTAATCCTATGCATTAAAAGAGCATAAAACCCAGGATAACACAAGAATATCTCCAAAGTAGATCTTGCGGCCGGATCTTTTTCCTTTATTGCTTGGATTTCACTTCTCAAATTATTAAACATCATAAACCCCGGTAACATGCGAACATATTTAAAAAAAATGTCCAATTATTAAATATCAAATGAATAAATAATCATTTTACAAAAAATATAAAATAATTTGAACTTTAAATGAAAAAATAAAGCCATATAATTAAATTATATAAATCTAAAAGAATGATAAATATTAATTTGGATTAATAGTTTTATATATCATATGTTATATTTATACATTCTTATTTTTTAGAGTTTATCAAAAACCCAATCTACAGATAAATATCTCTCACCATTATCAGGTAAAATAGCTATTATACGTTTTCCTTTATTTTCATCTTTTTTAGCTAATTGTAAAGCTGCATAAGTTGCTGCACCTGATGAAATACCTGAAAAAATACCTTCTTTTTTAGCAAGATCAACTAATGTGTTTCCTGCATCGTCATTAGCTACTGGGAATATTTCGTCTATTACATTTTCGTCATAAATTGATGGTACGAAACCTGCACCAATACCTTGTATTTTATGAGGTCCTTTAACGCCTTTACCTAATGTTTGAGAGTCTTCAGGTTCTACTGCAACAATTTTAACATCAGGGACTTCTTTTTTAAGAACTTTGCCAATACCTGTAATAGTTCCACCGGTACCTACTCCTGCAACAACAATGTCCACATTACCTTCAGTATCTCTTAAAATTTCTTTTGCTGTAGTTTGTGCATGAATTTCTACATTAGCCTGATTGTCGAATTGGCCTAAGATAATAGCATTTGGATTTTCATTTTCAAGTTCTTTGGCTTTTGCAATAGCTCCACCCATTCCTTCAGAACCTGGAGTTAATACTAATTCAGCTCCAAAAATACCCAATAACTTTCTTCTTTCAATAGACATGGTATCAGGCATTGTTAAAATCAATTTATAACCTTTAGCGGCTGCCGCAAAACCTAGTCCAATTCCAGTATTTCCACTTGTTGGCTCAATAATTACTGAATTTTCATTTAATAATCCTTTTTCTTCAGCATCTTCAATCATTGCAACTGCAACACGGTCTTTTACACTTCCGGTTGGGTTAAAGGATTCTATCTTAACATCTACTTCAGCATCTAAATCTTTTGTTAAATTATTTAATTTCACTATAGGGGTATTACCTATAGCATCAGTTATACTATTTAAAACTCCTCTTTTTAATTCAGGAACATTTACCATTTTTTAATCACCTTTATTTTATTAAATTAATATATTTTGTAAAAATATAACAATAGTTATTTTTTTATAACCATTGTTATATTATATTATTTTCATATATAAAAGTTTCCAAAAAATTAGCTATTATCATAATCACAAAGATAACTAACCGGACACATTTCACATTGCGGAGAAGTTGGTTTACAAATATTTTGACCAAATTGAACCATCAAATCATTTAATTTAATCCATAATTCCTTAGGAGCAATTTTACATAATTCAACTTCACTTTGTTCAGGATCTTTAGTATCAACTAAACCCATCCTATTAGAAATCCTATGAACATGAGTATCTACAGGAATAGCTGGAAGTTCAAAAGCAAAAACCAAAACACAATTAGCAGTTTTACGACCAACACCCGGAAGTTTAACAAGTTCTTCTAAAGTATCAGGAACTTCACCATCATACTGATCAATTAAAATCCTTGAAACTTCCTGAATACGACCTGCTTTAACACGATAAAATCCT
>CACZPT010000100.1 GCA_902783085.1 uncultured Methanobrevibacter sp. | reverse complement strand
TAGTTTTTTTGGAAAAGTATATACCTTATAAGATACATATATTATATTCATGAAAGTCGCAAAAATTGAAGAACATTTAACAGATAGTCAATTAGATGATCTCATAAAAGAACATAAGACATCCTATAATATTTATAGGCGTGTTTATCTAATTAAAATGGTTAAAAATGGAGATACTATAAAAAATGCATCCCATATTGTAGGTGTTTCAAGAAAAACAGGTGAACGTTGGGTTAAAGACTATAATGAAAAAGGTATTGATGGTTTAATACCAGATTATAGCAATTGCGGATTAGAATCTGAATTAACCGACGAAATGCTGGAAATTCTTTATTATTACATCACACATGATGATAAAGGATATACAATTGAAGATGTGCGAGATTTAATTTACAGTTTATTCAAAATAAATTTTAGTTACAATCACGTATGGTTCATAACAAGAAAAAAACTCGGATTAAACTATGGAAAACCTTTCATTAAATATGAAAGTCGTACTGAAGAGGATTTGAATTTATTTAAAAAAAACTAAGCATTATCAATATAAATAGTCGAATGTTGGTATTTATGGATGAAACTGCATGTCAAAGTGTAACTAATGTTAGGAGAGTATTATATCCCCCAAATACAAAAAATATTCAAGTACATAGTGGTGAACGATTCAGAATCAATGTAATCGGATTTATGGGTGTAAATTGTAATTCATATATGTAAACAAATACTCGTGGAGATTCAATCAATTTTGTAAAAGCATTATGTCGGTTTAGAATGGAAAAATATGCTCAATATAGAAGTTAAACAATTAATTGAAGATGCAATAACTAATTCAAATCTAGATGATGATTCTATTAAACGAAAATTAGCTCAAAATTCATTACATGGAATGGATTTAATAAATAAAGTTAATGATGAACTTTATAATGAAAAAACCACTAATCAAGAATCTATTACAAAAATTAAAAAAATGCTAAATAAAGAAGATTCCAACAATCCTAACAAAATTAAAAAAGAAAAAGAGAAAAGATTATTATCTAATTTAGATAAAGCATTTATTCGAGAAGTATTATCCTTTGAAATCCCAATTGATCTTGTTTTGGATAATGCTAAAATTCATTCTTCTGATTTAAGTTTAGCTGCTTTTGAAATACTTAATATCAATCCTATCTTTCTACCAGTTAGATCTCCTGATTTAAATCCAATTGAAGATTTATGGAGAATGATAAAAGATAGAATATATAAAACATACTATAGTACCTTGAATGAACTTATTGAAATATTTGAAGGGGGATTCAAAGATTTTGTGGAGTCAGAATCACTTTATGAGAATTGGTTGAAGGATATGGTATGAACTTTCATAAAAATACTATATTTTTTTTTAAAAAATAAGTTGAAAAGAATTAAATCTTTTCAATGTCTTCATTATTTAGTAATTTTGCATTATTGGCTTCAAATACATCAATGGCTGATTGTGTATCTTCTACTTTCATAGCTACGATAGCTTCATTAGGATTGCTACTTACAAATGCATAAATATATTCTAAATTAATATCTGCATCATCAAGTATTGAAAGTGTTGAATTTAATCCGTTTGGTTCGTCAGAAACTGAAACTACTATTACTTCTGTTTCTTTTACAATAAATCCGTCTTTTTCAAGAGCTTCTATTGATTTTTCATTATCTGAAACAATCAATCTTAAAATTCCGTATTTTGATGTATCTCCAACTGAAAGTGCACGAATGTTTATTCCAGCATTACCTAATGTTTCAATAGCTTTTTTTATTCTTCCTTCTTTATTTTCAATGAAAACTGATATTTGTTTTACTGCCATGTTATCACCATTTATAATTCTCTTTCATCAATTACACGAACTGCTTTTCCTTCACTTCTTGGTAAGCTTTCAGGTTCACATATTGTCACATCTACTCTAAGACCTGTTTCTGATTTAATTGCGGAGCTAATTTGTTTTTCAACTTTCTCCATTTTTCTTATCTCATCGGAGAATAGTTCTTTTGATGCTTCTACTTTTATTTCAACCTCATCTAAAATATCTGGTCTTGTCACATGAATTAAATAATTTGGACTAATTCCTTCAATTTTAAGTAATGCTTTTTCAATTTGTGATGGGAATACCATAACTCCTTTGATTTTTAGCATATCGTCACTTCTACCGGTGATTCTGGTCATTCTGACTGTGGTTCTTCCACATTCACATTTTTCATCAATTATTGAAGTTAAGTCTTTAGTTCTAAATCTTAAAATAGGCATACCTGTTTTTGTTAAGGAAGTTATTACAAGTTCTCCATGTTGGCCGGGTTCTAATGTTTCGCCTGTTTGTGAATCTATTATTTCAGGATAGAAATGATCGTCTTGAATGTGCATGCCGTTTTGCATTTCACATTCTTGTGCAACACCGGGTCCCATTACTTCTGTTAGTCCATAAATGTTATATGTTTTGATTCCTAGGGATTTTTCAATTCTTTTTCTCATTTCGTCGGTCCACATTTCTGCTCCATGGATACCTGCTTTTAGATTGATTTCATCTAAACTAATTCCGGCTTTTTGTCGTGATTCTCCTAAGTACATTGCATATGATGGTGTACAGGTTAATATGTCACTTTGAAAGTCTATCATTGTTGAAAGTTGTCTTGCAGTATTTCCTGCAGATATTGGCACTGTAATTGCACCTAATTTATTTCCGCCGTGGTGAATACCAAATCCTCCGGTGAATAATCCATATCCATAAGCATTTTGTATAATGTCATTTTTTTCAGCTCCGGCCATTTTAAGACCACGGGCTATACATTCTCCCCATATATCTAAATCATTTTGAGTATATCCAGTTACACTAGGTTTTCCTGTAGTTCCGGAGGATGCGTGAATTTCTACTATTTCTTCACGGGGAACAGCAAGAAGTCCGAATGGGTAAGCTGCACGTAAATCATCTTTAGTTGTAAATGGGATTTTTTCAATATCTTTTAATGTTTTTATGTCTTCAGGTTTTAATCCGATTTCATCAAACATGTTTTTATAAAAATCAATATTTTCATAAGCTGTCTTAACTGTTTGCTGAAGTCTTTCAAGTTGGACTTTTTCTTTTTCTTGTTTAGTCATACATTCGGCTTTTTCATTCCAAAACATAAATATCCCTATTTTATTTTTTTTACATTTTATAATTATATTTCAGGTTCAATATAAAACTTCTTTTTTTTGTATTAATGTTTAATTTGCATTAAGTTTTTTGTTATGTTATTGGTTGTTTTTATAAGTATTTTTGTTTTTTAGTGGAAAAATTACAATAAACTTTAATAGTACAAAAATGTACATTAATGTATTTTTAAGGATAATTTTATATATTCATAAATAAATAGTATTTAACAGAGGTTTTTTATTATGAATATTATGATTTTAGCTATTGTGTTTATAATTTACATATTTGCATTAGTTTTTGTAGGTTATTACGCATGGAAAAAAACAAATTCCTCTGAAGACTTCATGATAGCTGGTAAAGATACACATCCATTTATTATGGCAATGAGTTATGGGGCTACATTTATATCGACAGCAGCTATTGTTGGATTTGGTGGAGTTGCTGGTGAATATGGTATGAGTGTGCTATGGTTGGCATTTTTAAATATTATCGTAGGTGTATTCATTGCATTTGTATTTTTAGGTAAAAGAACTCGTCGTATGGGTCATGCGTTGGGTTCTTTAACATTTCCAGAATTTTTAGGAAAACGTTTTGATAGTAAATTTATCCATTATACATCAGGATCAATTATTTTTCTTGCAATGCCATTATATGCTGCAGTTGTATTAATCGGAGCAGCAAGATTTTTAGAATCTTCACTTTTAATTGATTTCAGTATTGCATTACTTATTCTGTCAATCATTATTACATTTTATGTATTGTTCGGTGGAATTCGTGGTGTTATGTATACGGATGCTTTACAAGGTACAATCATGGTTGTTGCAATGGTATTCTTACTTGTATTTGTATACTGGCTTTTAGGTGGTGTTGATAGTTCAAATACAGCACTTTCAAACATGGTTAATTTATATCCTGCAGAAGCAATTAAAACGGGAGGTACTGGATGGACGAGCTTTCCAACATTTGGAACTCCATTCTGGTGGTCTTTAGTATCTTCAACACTTATTGGTGTAGGTATTGGTGTACTTGCTCAACCATCTTTAATTGTAAGGTTTATGACTGTTAAATCAGACAAAGAATTAAACAGATCTGTTTTAATTGGAGGTATTTTCATTGCAATCATGCCAACAACTGCATATATTGTGGGATCTTTATCTAATGTATATTTCTTCCAAAAATTAGGTAAAATCGCAGTTGATGTTGTTGGAGGAAATATCGATAAAATTATTCCAACATTTATTACAATGGCATTACCTGAATGGTTTGTTTACATATTTTTACTCTCTTTAATTGCAGCTGCAATGTCTACAATATCCTCTCAGCTCCATACACAGGGAACAGCATTTGGTGTAGATATTTATGGTACCATAAGGAAAAAATCAAAACAAAAATTAGACCAAGTTTCAATTTCAAGAGTCGGTATTTTAGTAGCTATTATTTTAGCATTGATAATGGCATTTTCACTTCCTGGAAGTGTTGTTGCACTTGGAACAAGTTTATTCTTTGAAATTTGTGCTGCAGCTTTTTTACCAGTATTTTTAGGAGCACTTTACTGGAAAGGAATTACAAGACTTGGGGCGATTGCCGGAATTCTTTCAGGAACCTTTGTAAGTTTATTCTGGTTAATATTTGTATTTGCAAAAACCGCTAAAGGTCTCGGAATCTGTATGGCATTATTTGGAGTTGAAACAATTTTACCTGCAGCTCCATGGCCGTTTATTGATGTAATGTTAATAGCAGTTCCTGTTTCAGCTTTATTCACAATAATTGTAAGTTTACTTACTAAACCTCCTGCTCAAGAGGTTATTAATAAAGCATTTTCAAATATTGATACTAAAGGAAGTGATGCATAATGATGTTTTTTGGAATTGAAGATCCATGGATTTGGGGCGTATATCTTGGAATTATATTATCCACCGTGTTATGTATTGGTTATGGTATTTTAAATTGGAATAAAGGCGATTAAATCGACTTATTCCTTATTATTCTTTTTTTAGATTTTAATTTTTTTGTAATTTCATAAAAATTTTAAAAATCGCCAAGTATATCATGAAATAGTTATTAAATTATCTCTTTTTTTATTTCTTTAAATGTTTTTCTTGCCTCTGGAATCGGAAATAGTGGATATATATGAAACATTCCTTCACAAGTTATTAATCTCACATCAATATCATTGTCTTTTAGTTTTTCTGTGTATTTAACGATGTCTTTGTAGAATATTTCATTAGTGCCTGCAAAAATAAGTGTTTTGCCAAGATTTGTATTGCTTCCATATAATGGACTTACTTTATAATCTTTTGTATCTAAATCACCAGCCCATGACTCTCCAATTTTTCTAAGTCCGATTTCTCCTAAAATCGGATCATCTTTATTGTTATAGGGAGTATTTGTCATTGAAATATCTACCCATGGTGAAAAAGTAATAATCTGTTTTGGTTGGGGTAATTTAATATTATTTAAGTATTGGCACAATGATAGGCAAAATCCTCCGCCTGCTGAGTCCCCCATTACAGTAATGTTTTTTTGATTTTCAAGTAGGTGTCTGTATAATTCAACAATTACATTAAAACTTTCAATCGCTTTATGGTTAGGAGCGAGAGGATAAACAGGAGCAATGACATATGCATCTAATTTTCTAGATAGCATAAAGCAAAATAAATGGTGTTGCATATTAATCTGTTTTATGTAAGCTCCACCATGTATGTATAAAATTGTATTTTTAGATTCTTTTTTTCCATAAGTGAAAATTTGCATTTCATTAAAATAAGTGCTTTTAAAAATGCTTCTTACAGGTTTATCAGGATTTTGTGATTGTTCAACTAAAAAATCATTAGCATCTTCATCACAATCCATATATTTAGGTTTAGTGAATTTTAAAATACTTTCAGCTATTTTTGCAATAAATGATTTTTTACCACTCATTTTAATTCCTGTTATAAAAATAAAATATTATTATATTTTTAATAATTGTATTAATGCGTTAAAAGCATTAATACTTGAATTTGAAAGTTTCTTCTATTTCCATTATATTTCTAAATTCTGCTGTTGCATCATCTAAATAAAACATTCCCATTTCCCATCCATTGGCCTTATATATTTCGCCAATTTCAGGCATAATTTCAAATGCTTTTTCAACAAGTTCAGGATTATTAACTTCTTTAGCAGTTCCATAATATCTTAAAAATCTTTGGCCGTCTTTATTCAGTGCAATAATTTCTAATTTAGGATTTGCTTGTAATTGTTTCCAGACTTCTTTAAATGTTCCAACACCAAAATATATTTTGTCTTCAATATTTAAATGAAAACCTAATGGTCTACATTTTGGTTGGTCGCCGTTAACTGTTGCAAGGAAAAATACACCTGCATCTTCAAGATACTTATCAACTTTTTTTATGTTCTGCATTATATCACCGTTTTAATCTATTATCATAATTTTGTAAGATTATTCTTAGACTGTTATTTCCGTGAAAATATGTTTTGCTGGACTTTCTCTTGACTTACGAGTTCATTAGTATATGCACACAGCATATCTTAAAATAAACCAAGAGCACTAAGTGTCAAAAAAACTTAAACATACAAACACAATATTGTAAAAACTTTTAAAGATATGTTATAATATTGAATCTAAATTAATTCATATTTAAAACATTCTTCTGTGTGATTATTAATCACTCCAATTGATTCTAAATAAGAATAGATTATTGTTGTACCAATAAATTTCATTCCTTTCTTTTTTAAATCTTTTGAAATTTCATCAGATAGTTCTGATTTTGTTTTATAATCCCCATATATGATTTTATTGTCTGTAAATTTCCAGATATATTTGCAAAAACTACCATAATCTTTTTGAATTTCTATGAAGATGTTCGCATTGTTTATTGTAGCTCTGATTTTACCTTCATGCCTTATTATTTCAGCATTATCTAATAATTCATTAACTTTATCTTCATTATATTTTGAAACTTTATTGACATCAAAATCATCAAATGCCTTTTTAAATGCTTCTCTTTTTTTTAATATTGTAATCCATGATAGGCCTGCCTGAAATGATTCTAAAACCAGCATTTCAAAAAGTAACCTTTCATCATATGTTGGAATACCCCATTCTTCATCATGGTATTTTATATAAATCTCTTCTTTTTCATCAACCCATTTACATCTTCTTTTCATAATTATAACTATTTATTAAAGGTATATTTTAAATATTAATATAATAGGGTGCTAGATTTTTCAGAATGAATCAAGTGTTTTATAACATTGTTTTAGTTGAATTTCTAGTGTTTGTTGTCCAATTTTCTTTGAGGTTTCGGTTTTTTCTTTAGTTTCTTTTGTGTCTTTCTTTTTTTTATTTTTTTTATTTTTAGGTTGTTGAAATTCGATTTTTCCTTCTGCTAGTTGTTGTAGTTGTGTTTTTGTTTTAAATCCTCTTTGTATGACTATTGTTGTTAGTAATAG
>CACZPT010000099.1 GCA_902783085.1 uncultured Methanobrevibacter sp. | reverse complement strand
CTGTACTAATTACTGCTAATTTTACTTGTTTTTTTGTTTTCTTTTTGAAGTTCACCATTGAAAAATAGGCTAAAAACCTGTCTTTATCGTATGTATCTACAATTGTACTTTGAAATTCAATAATTAAGATTATTTCATCCAATTCTATAATTATATCTGCAATTAACACATTTGCATCTATAAAACGTATTTCTGTAGGATTTAATTTTTTCTTTTTAGATTTAATTTTAATTCTTTTTAATAATACTTCTATTTCTTCTTCGCCTACGTCTTTAAAGAGTAGGTCTTCCTGTTTATTTGCCATTAAATCACTTTTTTTAATTTATTTATTTTTATTTTATATTTTAAACTATTTAAATTACTCAGTTTTAAATAATAGCAATTATACAGTCTTAAAACAATTTTACAAGGTCAAAGCAATTTTTAAATTATTATTACCAAAAAGTATTTTATACATGATGAATATATTGTAAATATACTCTCAGGGCGGGGCGAAATTCCCCACCGGTGGTGATTTTTAATAAAAATAAGTCCACGAGCACAAAGAAAAGTGTTGATTTGGTGAAAGTCCAAAACCGACGGTGATAGTCCGGATGGAAGAGAAGTAATAGTTATTTTTAGCCCTGGTTCTAGTATACAAGGAGATATTACTATGAATCAAGAAAATTTATATAAAGCTTTAGAAGCTATAAGAAATGGTGAATTTGTACTGGTTTTTGATGATGATGATAGGGAAGGGGAAGTAGATATGATTATTGCTTCTGAATTTGTAACCCCTAAATCAATTGCAACTATGAGAAATGATGCTGGTGGATTAATTTGTAATTGTCTTCATTCTGATTATTGTGATGCAGTTCATTTACCATTTATGGTTGATATTATGAGTGCAGCAGCTGAAAAATATCCTCAATTAGCTGGATTAGCACCTAATGATATTCCTTATGATGAGAGATCATCTTTTTCAATATGGGTTAATCATAGGAAATCTTTCACTGGTGTTACAGACCATGACAGAGCAATGACAATTAATGAAATGGCTAAAATGATGGGTGATGAAAGATTTGATGAGTTTTCAAAAACATTCAGATCACCTGGTCATGTATGTCTTTTAAGAGGAGCTGATGGGCTTGTTAAAAATAGAAGAGGACATACTGAAATTGGTCTTGCATTGTGTGAGTTAGCTGGTGTTACTCCTGTTTGTGTAGTTTGTGAAATGATGGATGGTGAAACTGGTCAGGCTACTTCTATTGAAGATGCCCGTAAATATGGTGAAGAAAACGGATTAGTTTTACTTAGAGGTGAAGACATCATTAACAAATATTTAGAAGAATACTAATTATACATATTAGTATTATCCATTTTTTTACTTTTTATATGTTCAATTATAAATTGCGTTATTTGATTTAGTTTATATGAGTTATAAATACTAAACACAATGTATTTTCCATCATACATTCCAATTTTTAAACCGTCACGCACTTCTTTTGTAGGTTCTACAAGTGAAATTTTATCCCAAGGAACTCTTAGTGTTTTACTTTTAAGTGCTTTTTCTACATGAATTCCATCATCTAAAATTTTAACTATTTTAACTACACGACGATTTTTAGATGAATTAACTTGTATATTTCCATTTTCATCAAATACATAATCTGGAATTAAGCAATTTGCTTTCCAACCATGTTTAATTTTACGTAAAACTTGATATCTATCTTTTTTTGTAAGTTTAACACCTTGTTCAGGACTTAAATTAAGTGCCATTATATCACCTTATTTTTTATTTCATCAAAAGGAATTATTCTTTTAAATTCAACTTCTTGTGCCATAGCTATTATATCATCGATATTTATGCTTTCTTCAACTAAATCAAGCGCAACTTTTGTAAATAAATCATATCTGATTTCAATTTCGGGAGTAAAACCTCTACTTTTAAGTTTTAATTTACCTACATTCAATATATTATCTACATTTGTATTGTTTCTAATATAGGGTACAACATTTTCGAATATATTTTCATTATATACTTTATTCAGTAAAATTCCTTTAACATCAACACCAAATTTCTCAAGCATATTAGCATGTGCTACTAAATCAACAGCAGCTGATTCAATTCCACCTTTATTAACGCCTGATAATAATAACATTGGAATATTAGATGACATTGCAATTTCTGCAGCTGAATATGGAATTTTTTCATTTAAAAGGCCAGTAAATACACTCATCACACCTTCAATTAGTACTATATCATAATCTGATGAGTTTAATTTTGCTATTGTAGATTCAATATCACACCAACCTAAGTGCCCAATTTTTATTGAACTATATTCTTCCATAACACCTTTTGTCAAGTATAATGCAGGTATAATATCACGAACATCAGGACCGACTTTTAGAAGTCCAACTTTATATCCTCTTTTTCTAAGTGCTCCTGCAAGACCTGTTAAAATAAATGTTTTTCCAGAATCAGATCCATTACTTCCTATCATTAGGAATTTTGGCTTTTTATTTGGTGTTATTTGAGGTATTTTTATATTTGTATCTATTCCGATTTCACTGTTGAGATACTTTTTTACTTCGATATTTCTATCGAATATATTATCAATATTTGTAGCATCTATTTGATTTAGGAAATTTTTTACAATTATTGGATTTTCATCTAAAATTCTATGAATCATTGTACCGATAACATTACCATCATCATTACATGCACCAGAAAATATATTATAATCACCACTTGAATTTGTATCTCCATAGTTCATTCTTTGAATTTGTGAGTAAAATAGTGGTTTTGCATCTCCAACTACTTTTCCATAAGTGTGAGTGTGAAAACCAGTAACATCTTCTTTCTGATTTTTTGTTATAAATGAATTATCATATACTTTAGCTTTTACATAGTCACTTGATATTAACGGTGAAAATTCTACATCTATTAGACCAAGACCTTCCTTTATTATTGGAACTTCAGATTTACGACCAATGTCTATTTGATTTGAAAGCAGTTGAAAACCTGCACATATACCTATTATTGGTTTTCCATCTTTTGCCATTTGTTTAATTTCTTGATTCAGACCATTATTAATATCATTTGATTCTATTATTGTTCCACCAGGTATTATTAAAGCATCAAGTTCTTTTGATGCTTTATTTCCATTAACTAATCCATTTACTTTTACTATATCAGTTGGTAAATTTCCAAAATCTTCAAATCCTGGAACAGCACCTTTAACATATGCAATTCCTATTTTTGTCATAAAGATTACCTCAATAATATTTTAATTTTAATTATACTTTAAAGTTTGGAAATTATATTTAAAAAAGAATAAAAGCTATTAATAGCTTTAAAAAATAAGTTTATTGAGTGTTTTCAAGCACACTCATAGCTTTAATAATTTTTAAATCATCTAATGGTTTTGCTTGAAGTTGAAGACCAACTGGAATATCATCAACGGTTCCTGCTGGTATACTTCCTGCTGGTATACCTGCAAGATTTGCAATTACAGTTAATACATCATAAGCATACATTTCCATAGGATCTAATTTTTCACCAATTTCGTGAGGAAGTTTTGGAACGGTAGGTCCTACAATTAAATCAACATTTTCAAACATTTTATTGATTTCTTCACGAATGACAGATCTTGCTTGTAGGGCTCTTTTATAATATTTTCCACTAAATTCAGCTTGTGCAATATGAGAACCAATTTTAATTCTTCTTAAAACTTCTTCTCCACAAACTTCTTCTATTCTATAACCATAATCCCTACCATCGTATTTTCTAGTAGCTGAGAAGAACTCAACATAGTTAATTAGATAATAAGTTGGTAAACATAAGTCAATATAGTTAAATGAAACTTCTACAAGCTCAGCACCAGCATCAACTAATTTATTAATAGTTTTATTAACAGTCTTATTAATTTCATCATCTGTTACATCAATAAATTCACTGCAAACAGCTATTTTCATACCTTCTAAGGATTTTTCTTCTAATACTTCTGTAAAGTCAGGTTTATCCCAGTGAAGAGTTGTACATTCAGTTTCATCATAATCAGCAATAGTGTTTAATGCAAGTGCAATACCACTAACATCGTTTGCAAATGGTCCAATTTGGTCTAAACTCATTGATAAATCGAGTAATCCTTGTCTTGAAACGGCACCGTAGGTTGGTTTAAATCCGATAACACCACAATGTGATGCAGGGTTTCTAATAGATCCACCTGTATCTGAACCGATTGCAATATCACACATTTTAGCTGCACTAGCTGCTGCACTTCCTCCAGATGAACCTCCAGGAATTCTACCTAATGCATTAGGGTTTTGGGTAGGTCCATAATATGAGGTTTCAGTTGAACTACCTGCTGCAAATTCATCCATATTTGTAATACCAATAATTATTCCATCTTCAGCTAAGATTTCATCTACTACAGTTGCGTTATAACTTCCTAAGTAGTTTTCCAATGTTTTTGAAGCTGCTGATATAATTAAATCTTCCACATTAATATTAGCTTTAATAGCGAATACTAAACCTGCTAAATTTCCAACTTCTTCTCCATTTGCTATTTTTTCATCAATAGCTTCTGCTTTTTTTAACGCATTTTCTTTGTTTAATTCTAAAAAAGCATTAATGGAGTCATTTTTTTCTTCAATAACTTTAAGGAAGTTTTCAACATTCTCCTTAGCGGTTAATTCCCCATTTTTGATGGAATTTAATTTTTCAATAACATTCATTAAAACACCTAATAAAAATAATATGTATAATTATATTTTTCAATACATATATAGGTTATTTTTATAATTTATAAGTTATTCATAATAACTTCTTAGTTATAAGTTATAAGTAGTATTTTCGGTATTTTCAAAGCTTTTTATATTCCTTTAAACTCTTCATATATAATTTAATTAAAAGTTATAAGTTATAATAACACTTCAAATGAATATATTTAATAATAAATTTTTCAATATTTATAAGCATGAAAAAAGCTATTGTTTTTGATAATTCCGGAACATTAATTGAGAGATATAGGGTTATTAAAGATGTTACTACTGGAAGATTATTTACAGATATTAATTCTTTAGATTTGATTGATGCAACAGACTCACTTACTTTAGTTGTACTTCAATATAACACAAATAAGCTTTTAAAATTAGATTCTAATACATTAATTTCAACCATAATTAAAGACTTTAATATTGATTTTGATGTAAGTTTTACTAATTTCGAAACTACAAAAGAAAGAGTTAAAGAAGTTTTATTTAATGAAAAGTCAGCAATTATTTCAGATATTACTGATGGATTTCCAATTTTAAAACAAAAAATTCCACATATGGAATTGTGTAACGGATCTGCTGTTATTATTGATATGGATTTGGAATATATTGCATATACAATAACTTCTGCAGGTAAACTATTTAATAATGTTTTATCAACAATTAGTGAGTTAAAATCCCAGGGTATTGAGATTGTAATTGCTTCTGGTGATAGAAAGGGTGCTATTAATAAACTTGCGGATATTTTAGATGTAAATAAGGATAATGCATTTGGAACAGTTTCTACTCGTGGTAAATGTGAAGTTGTTCGTAATTTTCAAGATAAAGGATATAAAGTGATGATGGTGGGGGATGGTATTAACGATGTTTTAGCTTTTAAACAAGCAGATATTAGCGTTTTAACAATAGAGCAAGCTGAGGAAGTATCTCCAAAGTTAATGAACAAAACAGATTATATTATAGAAGATATTTCACAAGTTAAGGACATTGAATTTTAGTTTCAATAACTTTTTTACTTTTTAAGATATTATCAAAGTTGTTTAGTTCTATAATTCCTCTTTTGACTTTTTTCAGTAAATCTAAGTCTAGTGTACCATCACCTAATGGAATATGTTGGTCTTTCTTTCCATCATTATCATTTAAATGACAATATGTTATGTTTTTTAGATTTAAAAGATCTTCAGTATTTCCTGTTGTATTTCCATGACCTAAATCAATTGTTATTCCGCAACCACATTCTTTTTTAAACATTTCAATTTCTTCTATTTTATTTCCGAGAAATGCTTGTCGAATTGGCATATTTTCTACAGAGATTATTACATTTTCTGCATAATCTACTAGACCTGATATACTTTCGCATGCAAGTTCAAGTGCATGCTTTCTAAGTGGTGGATCATTTCTTCCAATCTTACCAGCATGAACTGTTATTGCTCTTGCATTAATTTTTTCTGCATAATCAATGCATGCTTTCATTTGTCTTACACTTTCAGCTCTTATTCCATCATTTAAGCTAGCTATGTTAATATCTACTGTTGGAGCATGTATTGATACCTCAAGTCCACAGTCTTTATATGTGTATATGTCGTCTTTTGTAAAAAATGGTGATTCTCCAAGTATTTCTATCATTTCAAAGTTGTTTTCTTTTGCAGTTTTTATTATTTTAGAGTTGTCTTCCATAAACATACAAAGTGTTGTAAAACCAATCTTCATAATAATCTATTTGATTTCAAATATATTTAACTGTTATTTAAAACTTGAATATAACATTCATTTTTCTTTAAATATCCATTAATTAAAATAAGTAGTAATTTAATTTTCAAGTGAAAAATTAAGTGAAATTTAAAAATTTGACATTGTATAAATGTTAACACATTAATGATTATTTATAATATATCATGATAATTATTAGCGGTATTCAACGTGATATATTCTATATTCTGCATACTCATATATTCTCACAAAAGTAACATGTTCATTATTCAAATCTTCTAAATTATTGTTGGTTGCAATATAGCTTACATTTAACTTTTCTAAATCATTAACATTTAAAATAATATGGAAAACATCAGGTCTTATCAATTCAAATGTTGTATTTTCATCTTTTTTGAAATCTACTACTATATTTGAATATCTATTGTAGACATCTTCACTCTCATTATTAGTATCGATAACATGCCATCTATCTAAATCAGGATATGTATGTACAGAATTAATTGTATGTGCACCGACAGGGGTTAAATAATCTATAAACATTCCCCCCTGAACTATCCAATTAGCATCAGGATTTTCTTGAACAATACTTTCTACTTCATGAATATATTCATTTTCAAATACAACATCACATCCTTGATCAACTGGATTAACTAATGCACCTGCAGTAAAAGAAATGAATATAACACATACTAGAAATGCAATTTTTCCTTTTTTAGAATGAGCGAGGAATATTGATGAAAATGCAATAGCATATAATATGACTAAACTTATAATCATCCAAGTCAAGTAATAATCACTGTAATAAAATGTGGAAAGATAAACTACAATTGCTGATAAGATTATTGAGAAAATTATAATTATTTTTTTATTTTTAATCTCTTTCAAGCTAGCAAGAGACCTTATCAATATTAAAACACTTATAAATGCTATTACATTTAAAAGTCTTGTAGTTTTAATATGTTTTCTTAATGTAATTGAAACTATTGAATCTGGTAGGATAATAAAGTAAAATACCATAAATAATAAATATAATCCAAATAATCCCCATAATAATTTATCTTTAGTTTTTTGAACAAAAGTAACAATCAGGAATAATATTATTGGAACAGGGAAAAAATCAATGAAAACAGAATTTTCTACTGTATTTACTGGAATATTTATATTAGTTAATGGGAAAAATACTGAAGCAATATAATTAAGAAGATTATGCCATTCTCCAGAGCCATTAAAAATTTCACTACCTGGATAGGCAGTATTCATTACTATTTTAATTGTTTCATAAGAATTATTCAAAATATGAGCCGTTATAATAGAAAATATAATTAGTGAAGATAAGATTATAAGAAAATCTTTTTTACCATATTCAAACTCATTTTTATTTTTTAATATTATCCAAATAGCTAGCAATATAAACACATAAGCAAATGGAATTTGCCAAGAAGGATAAAATGTAATTAAAAATCCTCCAATACAAATTATCATTAATAATGAACTAATTATTCTCTTTCTATAATCTTTTGTTTTCATATAAAGATTTATCAATAAAACACCTAATTGGCCAAAAATCAGCTGTTCAACTAATCCATTAATCGCAAACCACCATTGAACAAATGGGGATAATGTGATTAATATAGCATATGTTAATGAAAGTAGTCTGTTTTTATTTGTTATTAACATTCCCATTTCAAATGATACTAATAATAGAACAACTAATCTTGAAATCCAGAAAAATGATAATCCCATACCTTGATTTAAAAACAAA
This sequence comes from uncultured Methanobrevibacter sp., assembly GCA_902783085.1. Taxonomy (GTDB): domain Archaea; phylum Methanobacteriota; class Methanobacteria; order Methanobacteriales; family Methanobacteriaceae; genus Methanocatella. Next base: position 2,580 of record CACZPT010000099.1, on the reverse strand, counting down.
TATCCTATATTGAATGGTCTAAATATTACAGCAATATCTAAAACTGCTTGACCATATACTATAAACATATCAGTTGGTGTTGCTCTAAAAATACTTGAAAAATACCCAAAGTTATTATAATATTGAGAAAATGCCATTAATGTATTTACATTGTATTCATCTGACCTTATACTACGAGAAATCCCTATCAATACGTTATGGTCGATACCAAAAATATTAAGTTCATTAATTGATGAACCATGTATTTGAAAAAATACACAAATAGCTATAACTAAAACTGATAAACAATATCTGTATTTATAAATAAATTCAAAAACTTTATTTCTTAAGTTCTTATCATATAATATTCTAAAGAATATAAACATTACAATAAATATCAAAATAAACTTTTTAAATGAAAATAATCCAGTTAAATTCCTAATATCAAAGCAATTTTCAACAGCTATTATATAAATTTCAATAAAAAGAGAAGTAAAAATCGCTGATATTAAGCTTATAAGTAGTTTTTGATATTTATTTAAATTCATCATTATATATTTCTCAAAAAATTTATATTTATATATTTTGTTAATTAATTTAATATTAAGTGGAGATTAACTATGTATGGAAAAGATATGGAAACATTAAAAAAGGAAAATATGAATTTATCTGATAAAATTTATATTTTCGATACAACACTCAGGGATGGTGAACAAACACCTGGAGTGGCACTAACAGCTGATGAGAAAATCCAAATCGCTCAGAAACTTGATAAATTAGGGGTTGATAAACTTGAAGCAGGTTTTCCAGCTTCATCAAAAGGCGAAGTGGAATCCGCACGTAAGATTAAAGAGCTTGATTTAAATACTACTGTAGTTGGTTTAGCCCGTAGTGTAAAAAGCGATATTGATGCTGTTTTAGATGCTAATTTAGATTATATTCATACATTTATAGGTACTTCTCCATTGCACCGTGATTATAAATTAAAAATGTCTAAAGAAGATATTATCAACAAATCCGTTGAAGCTGTTGAATATGCACGTGATCATGACTTGACTGTTGAGTTTTCGGCTGAGGATGCAACAAGAACAGAACGTGATTTTTTAGTTGATATTTTTTCTGGAGTAATTAATGCTGGAGTTTCTTTTATTGATGTTCCTGATACAGTTGGAGTTCTAACACCAATTGTCACTCGTGAACTAATTACAGATTTAAAAAATGAGTTTAAAACTCCATTAAGTGTTCATTTCCATAATGATTTTGGTCTTGCTACTGCTAATACATTAACAGCTATTGAATGCGGTGCCAATCAAGCCCATGTAACTGTTAATGGTATGGGTGAGCGAACTGGAAATACTTCACTTGAAGAACTTGTAGTTGCTCTTAAAGTTGCTTATGGAATTGATTTAGACATTGATACAACTCGTTTATATAGCTTATCTGATTTAATTGGCCGTTTAACTGGTGTTAAAATGCCTGTTAATAAGCCAATTGTTGGGGCAAATGCTTTTGCACATGAATCCGGCATACATGTTCATGGAATTTTAAATAATTCATCTACTTATGAGCCTATTTCTCCTGAACTTGTTGGACATTCAAGAAAAATTATTTTAGGTAAACACACTGGAGCAAACGCTTTAAAATCAAAACTTAAAGAATATCACATTGATTTAAACGATGAGCAATTTCAAAATGTATTTGATCAAATTAAAACTTTAGGTGATAAAGGAAAATGTATCACTGATGATGATTTGAAAGCTATTGCCGTTACTGAACTTGGATCTGCTCGTGAAAAAGCAATTAAACTTGTTGGTTTAGGTTTATTATCTGGAGCTGTTGTTTCTCCTACTGCAACTGTAAAATTAGAAATCGATGGTGTTATAAAAGAAACATCACATACTGGTGTAGGACCTGTTGATGCAGCTATTAATGCAATTCGTGAATTAATTCAAGATACTATGGATATTGAACTTGAAGAGTATAATCTCGAAGCTATCACAGGCGGTACTGATGCTTTAGCAGAAGTTTTTGTTATATCATCTGATAGTGAAGGTAATAAATCAACTGGAAGAGCTATTAATGATGATATTGTTATGGCCAGTGTTTTAGCTGTTTTAGACTCAATTAACAAATTATTATTAATTAAACGTTCCCATAATTTCCAATAATGTAAAAATTCATATACATTTTTATCATTATTTAATTTTTTATCATTGGTGAGATTTTATGGAAAATATCCTTCTTATTGTAAATAAACCTGTAATGAGTTATGTACTTGCAGTTGTTACACAATTTAATGATAATAATATTGTAATTATAAAAGCAAGGGGTAAAACTATTAGTCGTGCTGTAGATGCTACTTAAATTGTAAGGAATAGTTTCATTCCTTAATATAAATCAAGGATATTAATATTTCTACTAAGAAGTTATAAATCACAATGATGAAAAAACTAATGTTTCTGTTAATTCAAATTATCCTTGAAAAACCTTAATCATACTTTTTTAAAATTCTATAATCAATAGGGTGCTAGATTTATGTAAATAAATCTAGTTCGGATTGGACTTCTTTTTTAGTTATGAGTGTTGTCTGAGTATCAGTTT
>CACZPT010000098.1 GCA_902783085.1 uncultured Methanobrevibacter sp. | reverse complement strand
TTTCTTTCTCATTGATTGAATCATTAATTGACATGATATAATATTTATCACTCAAAGTTAATAAACTTAAGGTAATATACTATACATATCGTCACCCACATTTGCAATTTTTTGATAATCTTTATATAGTATTACTACAATATACCTTAGTAGGTATAGGTTGTGTTAATTTGAAAGAATGCATGGATAGTGAAAATTTACATAGAAGACTTAAAAAAATCATCGGCCAGATAAATGCAATTGATCGAATGATTGATGAAGATATTCCTTGTGAACAAATATTAATGCAAGTGAATGCATCTAAATCTGCATTACATAAGGTTGGACATATTATAGTCGAAGGACATTTAGAAAATTGTGTTAAAAACGCTATTAATGATGGTGATGCAGACGATGCATTAAGTGATATTTCATCAATTTTAGAATATTACTCAAGACTTTAATTTTTTTTAAATTAATAATATACCCTATGGGGTATACCTATACTATTGGAGGCTGTTTTAAATGAATTTTAAAAGAGATGAAAAAATAGAAATAATATTGATAGTAATCTCTGCAATAAGCATAATCGGAAGTTTTCTTCTATCTCTAAACTACCTTTCATGGGTAGCTATTATACTATGCGGAATTCCAATATTTAAAGAATGTATCAAAGGATTAATTAAAGAATTCGATATAAAAGCAGATTTATTAGTTACAATAGCAATAATAGCATCAATAGTAATTGGTGAAATATTCGCAGCAGGAGAAATTGCAACAATAATGGCAATTGGTGCATTTCTAGAAAAATATACTGTATCAAAAGCACAAGGAAGAATTGAAGAACTTATTAATTTAACACCACAAATTGCAACAAGAATTAAAAATAAAAAAGAAGAACGAATCTCCGTTGAAAAAATAGAAATTGATGATATACTAAAAGTGCTTCCAGGTGAAATTATTCCAACAGATGGAATTATCATTAATGGAGAAACTTCAATTAATCAAGCAATACTAACTGGTGAATCATTACCTGTTGATAAAAAAGAAAATGATGAAGTATATGGTGGAAGTATTAACCTTTATGGATCATTTATGATGAAAACAACACATATAATTGAAGATAGTTCTCTTAAAAAATTAATCAGATTAGTTGAATCTTCAAAGCCTGAAAATGCAAAAATCGTACACACAGCCGATAAGTGGGCCACATGGATTATAGTTATTGCATTTTTATCTTCAATAATGACTTATTTAATAACTGGTGAAATAATAAGGACTGTTACAATTTTAGTTGTATTCTGCCCATGTGCATTAGTCCTTGCAACACCAACCGCAATTATGGGAGCTATCGGAAATTTAACTAAATATGGCATTTTAGTAAAAGACGGACAATCAATTGAAGAATTAGCACATGTCGATGAAATAGTATTTGATAAAACTGGAACTCTGACTTATGGAACTCCAAAAATCGTTAAAATCATCTCAGATGATAAAATAGAAATGATGAAGCTACTTGCATCTCTTGAATCAAAATCAGAACATCCCCTAGCAAAAGCTATTATGAATTACCACAATGATAGTGATTTAGAAGATGTTGAAGATTTTAAAATGCATATTGGAAAAGGGGTTAGTGGAACAATAAACAATTCCAAAATAATTGCCGGAAATAAAGAATTTCTTGAAAGTGAAAATATTAACCTAAAAAATGATATTACATCCAAAAATGGCGAAATTGAAATTTATGTAGTAAAAAATAATAAATTGCTCGGAAAAGTTCTTTTATCAGACACATTACGTCAAGAATCAAAACAAACAATAAATAGACTTAAACAATTAGGTATAAAAACCACATTACTTACAGGAGATAACCAAAATACCGGTAAATATATTGCATCTAAAGTTAATGTGCCAAATGCTCAATTTAACTGCCTACCCGAAGATAAAACAGAATATATAAAGAAAAAACAATTGAAAAATCATAAAATTGCAATGATTGGGGATGGAATAAATGACGCCCCATCTCTTAAAAAAGCTAACGTTGGAATAGCAATGGGTAGTATTGGAAGCGATGTTTCAATTAATGCATCAGATATTACATTAATTAATGACAATATCCAAGATATCCCCCACCTAATCGCTATTGCAAGAAAAACATTAAGTGTAATTAATTTAAATATAGCCTTTTCAATAGCATTAAATATAATTGCAATGATACTGGCTATTTTAGGAATATTAAATCCAATTGAAGGAGCATTAATTCACAATATCGGTTCTGTTGTTGTAATTATTTATTCTGCAACTTTAATCAGCTACAAAATTTCAATGAAAGATTATAAAACATTAGGCATGACTAAAAGTTTAAATAAATCAACAACATAATAATTATATTAGGTGAATAAAAATGGCTGAAAAAGAAATAAAAGTAGTGGGTATGCACTGCCCATCATGCGTAAATGCTGTTGAACTTTCCTTAAAAGATGTTGATGGTATTGATGAAGCTAAAGCAGATTTAAATTCAGGAATTACAAAAATAACAATGTCTTATGATGTAAGTGATACAGACATTAAGGATGCCGTTGAAGAAGCAGGATTTAAAGTAGAATAACTTTAAATCCATTTAATTTTTTATTAATGCCACAATTAAAGCAATGTCTAATTTGTATTTGTAAATTTGTTAGTTGGTAATTTGATTTTTTGAATTTTTCACAGGAAAATTTTAATTTTGTTGTTTTTGCGAAAATTTTT
>CACZPT010000097.1 GCA_902783085.1 uncultured Methanobrevibacter sp. | reverse complement strand
ATCTTCCTTCTTTTCCTTTTAACCTTTGAGTTAAGGTTTTTAAAGGTCTACCTGACCTATGTTTAGATGGTGGAACACCACTAGCTTCATTATCAAAGTAAGTAGTAACATGATATTGCAATAAATCCCATAAATCTTCTACAATTAGTTGTGGGGCTCCAGCCTCCATGTTTTCAACTAATCTCTGATTGATACGTAAAATATCTACTAATTTATGTGTTAAATCATCTTCTGAACGTTCACCCGTATCAAGAGTAATGGAAGGTCTAACTGTAACTGGAGGAACAGGTAAAACTGTCAAAACCAACCATTCTGGTCTTGCAACTTCCGGATTAATACCTAAAATACAGATATCTTCTTCAGTGATTTTTTCAAGTCTTTCACGTATTTCAGAAGCGGTTAATTTATAATCCCCTTGGAAAATAATAGTAGGTTTATCAAGAGTAATTGCTTCTTGAGGTGCACCACAATGAGGACAACAGTATTTTTCATCAATTTCCTCATCTTCAGTAGGAATTTCTTTTAAATCACGTTTAGATTTATTATAAACCTCTTTTAAAATATCAGAAATATTTTCTTTATCATCCATTGCATTATGAATCTTTTCAGTGTAATTATAAATATCTTCAGGATTTAATAATATACGTCCACATTCATTACATGTAGAACGTAAGATTTTGTGAACAACATCCCCAAAACCAACGTGAAGAACAGGACGTGCAAGTTCAATACTTCCAAAGTGTCCTTGACAATCTCCACCTCTAACTCCACAAGTATGACATCTTAATGAAGGATCCAAAACTCCTAAACGAGGATCCATTAAACCATTATCAATTGGATAACCATCAGAGTCATAAGTATCTGGAGTTTCTACACGAACAACAGACATTTTACGAATATCCTCTGGAGACATAAGTCCAAAGTTAATTCTTTCTATCTTTTTAATAAATTCTTTCAAAGTATTGGCTCCTTCTAATTATGCTTTGTCTCCTAAAACTAATTTAGGGAATATACATAAACTTTTAAGTTCATCTAATAATAATTTAAACGCATATGAGATTTCAACAGGATAAGTTTCTACATCCCCACAAATTGGACAATATTTTTTATTTCTATTTTTATCTTCAACAGCTAACATTCCACAATGTTCACAAACAATTGCTTCATATTTATCTGATTCATCTAAAAGTCTTTCTTTTAATGTAAGTGCAGCACCGTGTGCAATAAGACAGTCTCTTTCCATTTCTCCAAATCTTAAACCACCTTCACGAGCTCTACCTTCGGTAGGTTGACGTGTGAGCACTTGTACTGGACCTCTAGAACGTGCATAAACCTTATCTGTAGTCATGTGATGTAATTTTTGATAATATGCAACACCTACAAATATTTCAGCATCAATTCTTTCACCAGTTACACCATTATATAATGATTCACAACCTGCAGATTCAAAACCATGATTTATAAGATGTTTTTTGATTTCATGTTCAAGTTCTGTGTTAAATGGAGTACCATCAATACGTTCTCCTTCAAAACAGCCTGCTTTACCCGCAACCATTTCAAGCACCTGACCTACAGACATCCTTGAAGGGATAGCATGAGGATTTACTATTAAATCAGGTACAACACCAAATTCAGTAAATGGAACATCTTCCGGAGATAATATTAAACCAATTACCCCTTTCTGACCGTGTCTTGATGCGAATTTATCACCAAATTCAGGTTGTCTTGTATCTCTTACTCTAATTTTCGCTAGCCTTGAACCTTCAACAGTCTCAGTTAAAAGAACTGCATCAACAATACCTTTTTCACCATGACGGACAGTCACGGAAGTTTCTCTTCTTTTCTCTGCAGCACTGGCTAATTCATCAAATTCCCCTAAAAATCTTGGAGGTGAAGTTTTACCAATTAATACATCACCGGATTCAACATAAGATTCCGGATTAACAACACCATATTCATCTAAGTGTTTATAAACCTCTTCAGAACGATACCCTTTAATATTTTTATCAGGTACTTCAAATTTATCAATTTGACCACCAGGATATCTTTTCTCAGAAGTATCATAAGACCTGAAGAATGAAGATCTGCCTAAACCTCTTTCAAGAGAACCCTTGTTAATAACCATTGCGTCCTCCATATTATATCCTTCATAAGACATTAAAGCAACAACAAAGTTTTGACCAGAAGGCCTTAAATCATAATTTGTTGCATCAATAATACGTGTTTTAACAATAGGAGTTTGAGGATGATGTAATAAATGAGCTCTAGTATCTGTACGGAATGCATAATTGGAAACATATAATCCCAAAGCTTGTTTTGTCATACCTGCTTCCATTGTATTCCTTGGTGAGGAGTTGTGGTCAGAAAATGGAATAATACCTGCACAAATACCAAGCATAGTTGCTGGGTCGATTTCTAAATGAGTGTGAGCATCATTTAAATCATTCAATCCCATTGCAATATATGAATTTTCTTCTTCTTCAGCATCCAAGTACTCAATTAGCCCATTTTCCAATAAATCATCCCATTTTAACTTACCACTTGCAACTTTATTTAAATGGTCTTCAGTTAAAAGAGGCACACCCTCTTTAACAATGATTAATGGTCTTCTAGCCCTACCCGGATCATTAAATATGTATATCTCACTGTTATCTTTATAATAAGTAATATTCATTTCATTTGAAACTTGACCATTTCTTCTTTTTTCCCTCATTTCTTGAGTAAATTCTATAGGATTTGTACAAGTTCCAAATAATTCACCATTAATATATATTTTAGTTTTTGATAAAGATTCACCACTTTCTTCAGAAATATTATCATAATATTCTTTGATTACTTTAAATGCTTCATCTAATTCATCCATCACTTCATCAGTTGAATCTTTCATAAATTTATCATAAGCTTCATCGATTTCTTTTAAAGAAACAATTTCATCAAATCCGAACATTGAAAAAGCTTCTTCAATTGTATACTCACTAACCAACATCTCACCTCCTTAAATTAATTCAACATCCATAGTTTCAATAATATCTTTAATTTCTTGTTCATCAGAACCTTCAGAAATATTACACATTAAAGCTAAATTCTTTACCAAACCACAATTAGGTCCTTCCGGAGTTTCATTAGGACATATCTTACCAAATTGTGTTGGGTGTAAATCTCTTGCTTCAAAGTGAGGTTGACTTCTTGTTAATGGAGATACAACACGTCTTAAATGTGAAAGTGTACCCATATAACTAGTCCTATCTAAAAGTTGGCTCACACCAGCTCTTCCACCAACCCAATTACCTGTAGCAATTGCATGTTTAATATTTTCAGTTAAAACATCACTACGAACAGCTTGTTTAATGGAAAGCTCTTTTCCACGAGAAATACTTCTTTCTAATTGATAACTCATATCTCTAGTTAAATTAGTGAAAGCAACTCTAAATAAATCTTCCATTAAGTCACCAGAAACCCTAAGTCGTTTATTAGTATAATGGTCCTTATCGTGAGGTTCTCTTTGTTCATGAATAACTTCAAGTAACATTTCAGTCATTTCAGCCAAATAAGTAGCCTTATCGGCACGTCTTTCTTTACTGTCACCTAAGTGAGGCAATAAATAACGGTCAATTACCTCTTCAGCACGT
>CACZPT010000096.1 GCA_902783085.1 uncultured Methanobrevibacter sp. | reverse complement strand
TTAGAATTTAGTAATAATTTACTAACTAGATTAACATATAAAGAATTTTAACAAGGAATAAATTTTCTTAACCTGACGGCATTGGTTTTAAATAACATCATATATAAATATTAATATTGATATAAAATTATATTAATCTATATTAACATGGTGTTTATTAATGAGTGAGTGGAGAAATACTTCAATTAAAATTGTTTTAGCATTATTTGTTATTTGTATAATGTTATTTGCCTTCTCCTTTGTAATGCCTACTAAATTTTCAGCTCACGATATGGCTGAAGCTTATGATTTGCCAATTGGACAGTCTATGTTTGCTGGGGATTCAATTTTAGATGGAAAGGACATGGTTCAAGTACCATTGCTTAGTAATGTTCCATTTATTGCCCATTTAATTTTAACATTAGATTTAAAAGGCATTCTTTTAACATTAACTACGGGTGTGGTTCCATTTGATTTTACCACGATATCTGGTGAAGGTATTGATGGGTATGGTAATGCTGTAGGTTTTGAAGGGCCAGGATTTTTAACTTATGACAATAATAGTCGATTAACGGTTAAAGGGCCAAATACTTATGTTTGGGGATATAGTGTCCCTTATTCAGTTTTAACCAGAACAGAAAATGGTGTTGATTTATATGAGAATGGTACATTAGTTAGATCAATTCCAGCTAATGAAATTAGGAATTTGAATTATTCAAATGGATTTTATAATGTAACCACAATTCAAAATTGGTATAACCACGATTCACATGTCGGATCTAATTTTACATTAACAAAGGGTATTAGTGGATTTTCTGATGGTAGATCATCTATTAATAACAGTGATATTGCCCGTATATTTGGACAGAATGTTTCTGATTATGTTGATGCTTATCCTGTTGGTTCTCCTATTTTATTATACATGGGCAATACAACACAACAAGATGGGGAATTATACTATACAACCTTAGGTTCTCACCCTGAATATGGTAATGCAGTAAGGGAATTTAATGCAAGACAGTTTGTAGAGGCATGGAATAATACAATCATTCCGCCTAACTGTTCTGGAAGTGGGCAGGATTATGTTAGTTTTGGTTCTGCTGCTGATGCTGAAGCACCTGGTGGAAGTGCTGCTCATGGTGTATGTCCTCCGGCTAGAGCACTGCGGGGTGCTGTACTTGCAGAAGGATTTGGAATGCCTACTGGAATGACTGGTGATGAAAATGCAGTTTTATTTGGATATAATCCTGCATATGATATTAAAGTAACTAATAATCATACTTATCCAGTTAAAATTGTCATGTGGACTAAAGGTGAAGGAACTGGAATGGTTATTTATGCTCAAGTTTTAAGGTATGTGCCTTCTTAATTAAAATATCCATTCACTCTTTTTTTTATTATGTCAATTTCAGCGATTATAACGGCGGCCGGTAAAAATTCCAGAATGAGAAAGGATCAAATTTCTCGAAATTTGAATATTCAAAATAAACTTATTTTGCCATTTAATAATAAGACAGTTTTAGAGACAACAATAGATAATACACTATCTGCGAATATAGGTGAGTGTATTGTTGTACTTGGCCATTATGCTAGCGAAATTCTTGAAGCTATTAGTGATAATTATAATGATGATGTAAAATTTATAATAAATAATCCTTGTGATGTAGGTCTATCAACTTCACTTTTTAATGGTTTATCAAATATAAGTTCTGAATTTGCATTATGTGTTACTGGTGACCAACCAACAGTATCCGGTGAAACTTTCAATAAAATGATTGAAGTATTTAAAAATTCCCAAAATCCATATAAAACAATATCAATATTAAGAAGAAGAAAAACCGGTCTTTTAGATACTGCTGAAGGATTAGGAATGCCTTTTGTAGCACCAAGAAAAAATTTAATGAAATATTTAGTAAATGAAGATGATAATTTAAATCCAATTCTTCGTAAAATATTTGCTGATGGCTATACGTTTTATGGAATAAAAGAAAAAAATAAAAAAGAATTATTAAACATTAATCATTATGATGAATATTTAAAATCACTAGATTAATTCCAATCCGGAAATTACTTCATCCAAATTGTCACTACTAATACCAATAGCCATTTCATAGTCTTTAATATCAGCAGCTTTTCTAGAACCATCACAACCTAATGTAAAGTTAACACTCTTTTCAAGATAAGGATATGCAAACGCATCACCACATAATGATTGAATACCTGCAAAATTAGGTTTAATTTTATCTCCACTAGAGTAAACAATACTTTGAGCAAGTTTCATACTGGTAACAGGCTCAGATATAATCTGTACAACATCGGCTTTGAAATTAGCTTCATCAAGAGGTGCATAAACAATTCCCCAATGTTCATCTTTAATAATTGAAAGTTTATCGGTAAGGCTTTTAGCAGTTTCCAAATCTTTAAACCTTCCAAGTGAAAAGTATTTTTCACCATTAGCTAATTTTTCAGGCATTTCTCTAAGCCCAATAGCTCCAGCTCCACCAAGACACATTTGTTCTTCTACACTACTATAGAATTTATCTCCAAGAGAAGCTTTCCTGACCATTTCACAATGTCTGATTTTTTCACCAATTAATTCAAAACCTTCTGGAATTTCATCTTCAGAGCTAATTAATTTCATAGCTACTGGTTTACAAGTCAATTTGAGGTTTTTTTCAATAATTTTCGCATATTTTTGATTTTTTTCTAAATCTGCTTTGCCCATATTACTCACCTATTTATTAATTATATAGTTCAAGGAATTTTAAAGTTTTTTGATTTATTTTTATTATTTTTACAAAATGTTTTAAAGTCACATGCAGCACATGTTCTCTCTTCAGCTTCAGCTTTCCATGCCTCCTGAATTTTACATCCATTTGTTTCTTTAATTATTGATGTTTCAATGGTTTTAACAACACTATCAAATTTACTCAGTGCGTCATCAATTTTTTCTTCATTAATAGGTATTATTCTAATTGACCTATCCATTTTAAATTTTTCACTTAATTCTGGAAGTTTATCATCCTGTTGCCAATTATCTATCAATTCAATATCAGATAAATATTCACTTTTTTTAGGTATATCTGTTAAGTGGTGACGTATATCATCTTTTATTAAAATTAAATCTTCTTTTGAAGGCACCAATTCATTTAAATAAAAAATAATTCCTGCAACTGGTCTTTTTCCTTCTTGTTGTTCTCTAAGCCAGGAATAGGTTAATATTTGTCTTTCGTGATAATCCCAATTTTCATTATTACTTGTTTTAACATCGGATGGAGGTCTTTTCATCCCTTTATAATCAATAATTATTTCATAATCTTCATCTTCTAAATCCCGTATTATATTTTGAAATTCAGCATTATTTTTTAAGTATTTGATAATCTTATTTTCATTTGCTTTTTTAATGTTAATTGAGCTTAAAACATCAATTACTCCATTAATACCATAATACTCGGAGCGTTTATCATTTGCTTTGTATGGCATTTCTCTAAGACCTTTAATTAAAACTTCAGCTGATTCCATTAATGGGAATAAATCAGCACCCCACACATTGATTGCTTTTTCGGCTCTTGCACTAGCTAGTTTTTTGTGTTCATATTCATTTAAATCTTCACTGGTAATTTCAATGTCTGGATGATTTGTTGTAAAGAAATGATTTGCCGGAGGATAGAGGCCCCTAACTTGAAGTCTTAAATCAATCATATCTTCAATAGGTCTTATATCATTTTTCCAATTCCAGGGAAATTCGGTTTTTTCACTTTCCCATTTTAAATAGGCTTCTTCCATCACTCCATGAATAAATTCTCCAAACCATAATTGAATAGGCATTGATGGGGGTAGTGTTCCTTTGTTCTGGTATCGGTATTGTAAACCGCAGGTTAAATAAGATAATAAATCTCCAGTTAAACTGTATTCTGGAATCATATAAGCTTTTGATCTTGATGATAATTTCATTTTAACACCACTATATTATATAAATCTCCCTAAATCCTTTTTGATTTTCATTTCTACTCCATCCAAGTGCAACATTAGGAATCGAATAATGTTTATTTTTATATGAATATCCATCAATTGCACTATTAAGTCCAATTAGCAATAATACATTTTCCGCTCTTGAAAATGCCACAAAATAAAGTCTTGTTAAATCATCAAATGATTTATCTTTTTCACTTCTTTTTGTGTCATCAAGTTCACTGTATTTTCTAATACTGTCTTCAAGAATTGTATAATCCGGCTCCTTTTTAGGAAATCTTAGATTCTGTGTTTTAACATCGTTCTTTTTAAATTTAGAACCTACATCCACAATAACCAATGGAAATTCCAATCCCTTTGATTGATGAATTGACATTATATTTAATCTATTGTCAGGTAATGTCTCAAGCAATCCTTCATCAATTCCAACATCACTTGTTGCAATAGGTAAAAAAATATTCCAAATAGCTTCTAAAATTGATTCTTTTTCTTTTTCAGGGCTTGTAAAGATAATATTTGCTGAATATTGATTGAAAAAACCAGTTTGTGTAATTGATTGGGTAATAGCCTCCAGATAAACAACACCTTCCGCATCTTCTTGTAAGATATCAATCCAGGTTACTAATTTATATGCAAGTTCCATTAAACTAGCTCGTTCAGGCCATTTTTCACGTCCTCTAGGAGTTCTTCTCTGCCAATCTATTACAAATTGATTTAAATCAAAAGGTTCGTGTGGCTCTGGATTTAATTTAATATATTCTCTTGCTTCATATCTCCAACGTTGCATGTTTTTACGTCCAATTGCTGGAATTTGTTTATCAGAATTTTGGATTTTGGATTCGGGATCTATACATTCAAGCATCAATCCACAAAATATTGCAACTTCTTTTATTTCTTGTAAATCTCGCCCGCGCGGATTAAATACTTCAATTGAAGGTTTTAATCTTGAAAGTTTCCTTCTCAATTGACCATTTAATGTAGGGGTGCCGGATTTAACTTCTTTTGGTGAGTATGTGAGAACTGCTATATCTGATGCCGAACCATTTTCATCTAAGTTAAGGGTGATGTTTTTGATGTTTTTAGCTTTATCAATACTTGATTGTTTAAGTTGCTTTAAATCGTCCGGTGTTTTACATTTTAGCTGTTGTTTGAAGTATTCATTATCTATTACTCTTTTGATTTTTAGTGTAGTTTCACCTTTATTTATCAAATCACCGATTAATTTAGCTAAATCTTTTGATAATATTTCAATATTGTTTCTAAACATTCCAAGTATAGGCATATTGTATGATTCTAAATCCGGGGCAATAATTTTAGGTTTATCTTCAACTCTTGCTTTTTGATATTCACTGTCAAGTTCAACAAATTGATTACAATGATTTATAATATTTTTACTTGAACGATAATTGGTTCTAAGATTGATTTCCTCCACATCAATCCCTAGTTTTTCTTTTGAGCGAGTTTTATAATCTGTAAACAAATCAACTGTTGCTCCTCTAAAACGATAAAGTGATTGGTCATCATCTCCAACAACAGAAATACTTCCATTATTAGCTATTGCAGATTTTGCAATTGTAAAATATATTTTTTCCTGAAGTAAGTTGGTATCCTGATATTCGTCAATCAGTACGATTTTAATATCATCTAAAAACATATCTAATTTATGATTTTGCAGTTTATTTAAAAATTTAGACTCGAGCATTGCAAAATCTATGATATTTCTATTTTTTAATTCATCTTCATAATCTTTAATACATTCAAGAGCTATTTTAGCACCAATATCATTAGCTAAATTTTTGTTTAGCTTGTTAAAATCAATTTGGTCATAATATAGTCTATTTTTCATTTTCAAAAGAATTTCACTCATTTTTGAGGCTTCTTTAATTTTTTCTTTTGAAGTAAAACTTGAAAGATATCCCTGTAGATTTTCATCTAAATACCTATCATCCTTAAGCAGTATTTTAACCATTGCAAATTTTGCTACAAACTCTTCAATAACTACTTCCTGGTTTGTTCCGGGTTCTTTATGAACTCGAAGTAGTTCTTCAGCAATACTGTCGGTAGTTCCTATATTTATTTGGTTAAAATCAATTTTACTGATTTCAACAATTCTGTCAAAATTATTAATGTCCTTACTTAAGTATGTTTTAATTTCATCTCCCCACCCAAGAATACGTGAGTATAATTCATTAGCAGCTTTTTTTGTAAAAGTTGTTGCTATTATTTCACTTGGAGATATATCGTCGACAAAAATAAATTTTAATATTTTTAAAACAATTACTGTTGTTTTACCTGATCCTGGGCCTGCTACAATAAAAAGTGGCTCATTTGCCTTTGAAAAAATAGCTTTTTTTTGGTCATGATTTGAAGAGATATCTCTTTTTAAAATATTTACTACTATGTCTTCAAATTCTTCATAACTTATCATTGCAATCATCACAGTCTTTTAAGTAATTAATAATTATTTATTTGTTAATGTATAATATAAATTAATGCTAAGAGCAGGTGATAACTATTAAAATTTCACGAATAATTTAAATATTACTTTAAATTAATATTAATCTAGTAAACTAATTTTTTTGATAACTATGTTGGATTCGCCAATCGATGCTTTTAAAAATGATGTTAGATATAAGGAACATATTGCTCACGTCGAGACAATTCCTGCTAAAAAAGCTTTTCATAAAAAAATTCCTAATTTAAATCCCCAATTAATTGATTATTTGAATTCAAAGGAAGTTAAATTATATTGCCATCAAGCAGAAACTTATGAGGCATTGAAAAATGGTGAAAATGTAATTTTGACAACAACAACTGCTTCAGGTAAGACTTTAGCTTTTAATCTACCGATAATGAATACATTAATTGAAGATGAAAATGCAACCGCTTTATATATTTATCCTGCAAAAGCTCTGTCGAATGACCAGCTTAGGGTTTTAGAAAACTTAGAAAAAGAATTGGATATTAAATTCAATCCAAAAACTTATGATGGGGATACTCCAAAATCTCAAAGATATAATATCCGTCAAAAATCAAGGGTTATTTTAACAAATCCTTATCAACTACATCTTATTTTATCTTGGCATCATCAATGGGAGCGATTTTACCGTAATTTAAAATACATTGTCATTGATGAATCACATCAGTATAGAGGTGTTTTCGGCTCTAATGTAGCCTTTTTAATCAGAAGACTAAAAAGAATAGCTAATTTTTATGGTTCTAATCCCAAGTTTATTTTATCTTCAGCCACACTTGCAAATCCTTTAGAATTAGCTAATAAACTGACTGGTGAAGAATTTACGTTGGTGGATAACGATACATCTCCAAGTGGTGAAAAGGACTTTATTTTATATAATCCTTTTAAAAATTATAGGAATTCTGCAAAATCATCATCACCATCAATTCACGTTGAAACTGCAGATATATTCAGATACCTGATGTTAAAAAACATCCAGACATTATGTTTTACTGTTTCACGTAAAACCACAGAATTAATTGCAATGTGGTCAAAAAAGGATTCGACAATTGCAAAAGGAAAACTTGATTCATCGAGAATTGCGGCTTATAGGGCGGGTTATAGGCCTCAGGAGCGTCGTGAAATTGAATTAGGTTTAAAATCAGGTAAATATCTTGGAGTTACTTGTACTAATGCTTTGGAATTGGGTATTGACATTGGTTCGCTTGATGCAGTTATTATTTCAGGTTTTCCTGGAACTATGATGTCAACATGGCAGCAATGCGGAAGGGCGGGCAGAAATAATCAGAAATCCTTGGCGATTTTACTTGCATTTGAAGACCAACTTGACCAGTATTATATGAATAATCCAAAGGTTTTCTTTGATAAACCTCAAGAAAAAGCTATTATTGATTTAACAAACCCAATATTACAGGAAGCACATATGCTTTGTTGTGCTCATGAGCTGCCTTTAAAAAAAAGTGAAGCTTTAAAGTATTTTGGTATTGATGATGAATTTTTAGACAATTTAGTTGAAAATGGGGATTTATATTTATCTGCAGCTGGAAATTACACTTATAAATATGATGATAATCCCGCTTTTAACCATTCACTTGACCAGATTTCATCTGATGAATTTAAAATAATGAATGATGGAAGAATATTGGAGACAATGGGCAGATCACAGGTTTATCGTGAAGCTCACAAAGGTGCAATTTTAATCAATAAAGGGGAAACCTATACTGTCGATAATGTTAATCTGAATAAGGGTTTTATTAATGTATCTAAAAGAAATGTCGCATATCACACAATGGTTTTAAATGACACTATTGTTAATGTTGTTAAAAAGACATTTAAGAAAAAATATGGTAATTTAATAATTAATTTTGGAGAACTTAACGTTAAAAAAGATTATTATAAGTATAAAAAAATGCAACATTCAAAAGTTTTAGGTATTTATGATTTGGATTTACCTCCTTTGAAATTTAAGACTAAAGGGTTATGGTTTACAATTCCTAAAAAAGTTAAAGATGAGCTTGAAAATCTATATCCTGATGATGATGTCTTTGCTGGAGGACTTCACGGTGCTGAACATGCTTTGATTGGGCTATTCCCACTTCAGGTAATGTGTGATAGGTTTGATATTGGGGGTCTTTCAACTGAATATCACATGGATACTCAATCAGCAAGCATTTTTATTTATGATGGATATGAGGGTGGAATTGGAATATGTGAAAAGGCTATTGATGTTTTTGTTGACTTGCTTAAATCTACTTTGGATTTAATTAAAAATTGTAAGTGTCGGGATGGTTGTCCTTCATGTATTTATTCACCTAAATGTGGAAATGATAACAAACCACTTCATAAAAAAGCCACAGAGTATATTCTACAATATATGCTTGATGAAACATTAAAAAACAATGCTGAAATTGAATCTAGTGAAGTTATAGAAAGTGAAAACATTTCAAAAGATGATTTAGCTATTTATGATGATTTAAATATTGATGATTTGTACAATCAGGCTCTAGACTTATACACGATTAAGCATTACAGCACAGCAAAGGACATTCTATTGGATATAATTTCTAAAAACCCTAATCATTACAAAGCACATTTGCTGATGGCTCATGTGCTTTATGAACAAGAACAAAATGATATTTCAATATATTATGCTAAAAAAGCATTAAATATCAATCCTTCAAGTGAAAATGCGGCCGAGTTAATAATGAAATTAAATGATGATTATACTAATGTCAGGTTAAATGAAAGATCCAATGCAAAGCCGGTTATTAATCAAACACCACAAAGTAGCGTTAAAAGAACTTTTGATGATGTTGATACATTATATGAGGAAGCATATGATTTATATGAACAGGGAGATTATGACACTTCAAAAGAGTTGCTTGAGGAAGTATTGGCAATTGATGATAGAAATGTGGATGCATTAGCTTTAATGGGCATTGTTTACAGGTCAGCAGGTGTATTTCCAAAAGCTGTTGAATATGCAAGGAAAGCTTCTAAAATTGATAAAAATAATGCAATGCTTAAGGATTTAAAGAAATTATTATAATTTTTTTTCAAACAATAATCAAGCATATGGATTAAATCCACTTTCAAATGTTTCAACTACTTTTTTAAGTTCTTCTGGAATGTCGATTTGTTGAGTACAGTAATCTATACAAGTTCCACACTCATTACATTCTTCAGCAGATACTTCTTCATTAGCTAGTTTATGATAATATGCAGTGTAAATATTTGAATCGGGATTTTGTTTTTTAGCATTGTAGATACGGAAATAGTCAGATATTGGTATATTATGTGGGCAGTGTTCAATACAGTAATCACATTCACTGCAGGCAACTGCAATATTTTTGCGTAATTTTTCTGCTTCTTTTTCCAGAAATTCCCATTCTTCATCTGTTAATGCCTTAAAATTATTGAATGTTTCTATATTTTCTTTTGTATTTTCAATATTGCTCATTCCGCTTAAGATGACTTTTACATTATCTAGTGATGCACAGAATCTTAATGCAAGACTAGCTATACTTTCATTAGGATTGAATTTTTTAAAATCATTTTTAATATCGTCTGAGGTATTTAAGATAACTCCACCTTTTAATGGCTCCATCACATATATCTCAAGACCATATTCAACACATAATTCATAGCATTTTTTGGATTGGATAATCGGATCATTCCAATCAATATAATTTATTTCAAGCAAAGCAAAGTCAAATCCGTTGGAATATTCTTTTAATGTTTTTTCAAGCAGTTCTGGTTCATCATGAAAACTGAAACCAATTTTACTTGCAAGACCCTCTTCCTTCATTTTTCTTAAATAATCAAATGTTTCAGCATTTACCGCTTTTTTAAACCAGGGAGTGTTAATATTGTGAATTAAAAATCTGTCAAAATAATCGATTCCTAAGCGATTAAGCATTTCATTTACATATTTTTCATTATCTTCAGCTTTAGTAAGTAGCCATGTTGGCATTTTATCGGTTATCATATAGGATTTTCTAGGATATCTATCTACTACTGCTTTTTTAATGGATATTTCTGATATCCCATTGTGGTATGCATATGATGTATCAAAGTAATTATAACCATTTTCCAGGTATAAATCAACCATTTTATTAAACTGCTCTTGATCAACACTTGACGGGTCTTTTTTATCAGTTAATGGAAGTCTCATACATCCAAATCCAAACTTATTTTTCACTGTCATTGTTTTACACTCTTATTACTATTTATGGTTGTAGTTATTATTTATTCTTGTTTAAGCGAATTTTTTAAAAAAATATATTAAGAATTAATCTAATAATTATAATATTAATAAGTATTATACCTAATTTAGGTGAAATAAATGCATGAATTATCAATGGCTCAAGGAATAATAAATGCAGTTATCGAAACTGCTGAAAACAATAATGCAACTGAGGTAAATGAAGTCACTGTTGAAGTTGGACGACTTGCAATGGTAAATCCGGAGCAATTAAACTTTATTTTGGGTGTTTTAGTTGAAAATACTATAGTTGAAGATGCTGATATTAAAATGGAAGAAATTCCTGTAGAAATTGAATGTTTTGACTGTGGATTCAATGGAAATGCAGTAGTTGATGATAAAGACCATTATGCTCCTCTTGTTAAATGCCCTAAATGTGACAGTTTAAAAATAGATATTTTAAACGGAAAAGATATTGTTGTAAAAAATATTGTTATTGAAAAGCCAGATGATGATTAAATAAATAATAGGTGATTGTATGCATCAAGTAGCAGATGTTGAAGTAGCAAAAAATATTATGGAAGCTAATAAAAAATTAGCAGATAGAAACAAAAAGAACTTAGAAGATAATGGGGTATTTTGTGTTGATTTTGTAGGGGCAATTGGTTCTGGTAAAACAACATTAATTGAAGAGATTATTGACAATACCGATTATAAAATTGGTGTTATTGCAGGTGATGTGATTAGTGAATTCGATGCCGGACGTATTGAAAAACATAATGTCCCTGTAGTTGGACTAAACACGGGTAAAGAATGTCACTTGGACGCGCACTTGGTAGGTCATGGTGTTGGAGATTTGCCTCTTGAAGACATGGACATGCTTATTATTGAAAATGTTGGAAACTTAATTTGTCCGGTTGATTTTGAATTAGGTTCCCATATGAGGATTGTTGTTGTAAGTGTTACTGAAGGAGATGACACTGTAGAAAAACACCCATTAATTTTCCAATCTGCAGATTTGGTTGTTATCAATAAAGTTGATTTGGCAGATGCTGTTGGTGCTGATGCAGATAAAATGGTTATTGATGCTAAAAAATTAAATCCTAATATTCAAATTATTAAATCAAGTTTAAAAGAAGGTAGCGGTTTATCTGAAATTATTCAAGCTATTGAAGATGAGAAAAATAGTTTATAAATGATGATATTATGAAAATTTGGATCGATATTTCAAATGCTCCACATGTAAGGTTTTTCAAAGATGTTATTAAATATTTTGAAGCTGAAGGAGAAGATTTGATTGTTACTGCAAGGCAGTTCGGTGATATTCATAAATTAATGAATATGTACGATATAGATTTTATTTCTGTGGGTAAGCATGGTGTAAGTTTATATGATAAACTTAGGGAGAGTACTGCAAGAGTTTATAATCTTGTTGATATTATTCATAATGAAAAGGTGGATGTTGCCCTTAGCAAGCATTCCATTGAACTTCCTAGAATCTCATTTGGTTTGGGAATTCCAAGTTTATACGTTTTAGATAATGAACATGCACTTGCAGCAAATAAATTAACATTGCCTTTATGTGATAGAATTATCACTCCAAATATAATTGACATGTGGAAATTGATGAAATTTGGTGCTGATCCAAATACAATTATTCCGTATAATGGTACTTCGGAACTGATGCATTTTAAAAGTTTTAAGTATAATGATAATGTTTTCGATGATTTAAACTTAAAACTTGAACATCCTAAAACTATTTTGATGAGGCCTGAACCTTCACTTGCTTCATATCTTGATGCGGATTGTCATAAATCTGTTTTAACACCTATTGTTGATGATTTAAAAGAATATGCTAATATTTTAGTTTTACCAAGATTCAAAGAGCAGGCTGAAATATTTGAGGGTATTGACCACGTTACAATATTGGATCCTCCTGTTGATACTTCCAGCATAATTAAAAAGTCTGATTTGGTTATTGGTGCTGGCGGTACAATGAATAGGGAAGCTGCAATATTACAAACTCCGGTTATATCCTGTTATCCTGGTGAAACGTTATCTGTTGATCAATATTATATTAATAATGATTTGATGTACAGATCAAATAATGTCAATCAGGTTGTTAGGAAAGCATTAGATTTTCTTAATAATCCTAAACAAAAAGTTGATTTAAAAACAGATGATTTATTCCAAATCATTATAGATAATATTTATGATTTAGGTAAAAATGGTAAATAGTTTTTTATATTACTTATTGTTATATATTATTATATAATATTTTTTTAAAAAATATTGGGCTGGTAGCTCAGATGGTAGATCGTCGCCTTGGCATGGCGGAGGCCCCGGGTTCAAATCCCGGTCAGTCCA
>CACZPT010000095.1 GCA_902783085.1 uncultured Methanobrevibacter sp. | reverse complement strand
TAAACTTGAACAAAATTTAATAAAAAATGATAAAAACAGTATAAAAATGAACAGTATTCAAAATCTAATAATTTCTGCCAACACTCTTTTTTCAAAAAAAAATCATTAGGTGTTTGAGGAATTTTTCCTCTAACAACTTAAAGTCCTAAAAATATGGATGCTACGAATACAATAATCATCGCCCATGTAATTGGACTGAATTCTTTTGTTTTGCCTGTAGCAATGGATGCAATTGTGTAAGTGATGAATCCCCATGAAATACCTATTGTGATGGAGTAGGTTAAAATCATCATTAGGGTTGTCATGAATACAGAAGAAGCCATGACCATGTTGTTCCAGTCAACTTCTTTCAATTGTATAGTCATAAGTATACCAACAATTACTAATGCAGCTGCTGTCACTGAAGGAGTGAATAGTGATAAAACTGTAGGAGCAAAGACAAGAGAAAGCAAGAAGAAAATACCAATAACTATAGCTGTTAATCCAGTTCTTCCCCCAAGACCAATTCCAGTTGCACTTTCCACATATGCATTCAATGTTGAAGTACCAAAAATGGCTCCAATAATTCCACTAAGTGCATCTGCAAGGAAAGCTCTGTCAATACCATCCGCATTACCCTCTTCATCAATAAAACCACATTGATTTGCTAAAGGAATCAATGTTCCTGTAGTATCAAAGAAAGTTACAAACAATAATGAAAATAGGATCGTGATTAAGCTAGGGATGTTAGAGAATAATTGGCCAAATCCCCTTATAAATGCACCGACTAGGGACATATCAAAATTAAATGAAATGAAGTGTCCAGGAATGGCGGGCATTAAAACATCTCCAGTACCAAAACCAAATAATGTGAATATAACTCCTAAAATAGAAGTTATTATTAAACCAAGAAATACAGCTGCAGGCACTTTTTTAAGGTATAATATTAAAGTAAGCATAATACCGATAACTGCTAAAAGTGCAGGGGCAGATGAAATATTGCCCATTCCTACTAAAGTAGAAGGGTTACCTACAATAATTCCAGCACCTTTTAAACTGACAAATGCTAGGAAAAAACCAATGCCTGCACCATTGCTAATTTTAGATCAAATGGGATGGCATTAAGAATGGCTTCCCTTAAACCGGATATGGTAATTAATAAAAAGAGTATGCTTGAAACAAATACTGCTGCAAGTGCAGTTTCCCAACTGTTACCCATACTTATAATGATTGTATAGGTAAATACGGGGATTATTCCCATACCTGGTGCAAGACCAACAGGGTATTTTGAAATAAGTCCCATGATTATGCAGGAAATTCCTGAAGCAAGAGCAGTTGCAAAGAATACTCCAGTTGCTGGCATTCCTCCTTGTGAAAGCATTGCAGGGTTTACACCTAAAATATATGCCATTGCTAAAAAGGTAGTTAAACCTGCCAGAAATTCAGTTTTTAAATTTGTATTATTTTCGTCCAATTTGAAAAATTTGTTTAACATAAAACACCTGATGCCTAAAATTAATTAGAATTAATATTCATTGTATATGATTTTAATTTAATATCTAATAATTTTTTCTAATCCTTCAATGCACTGTCATTTAAAACTTGATTAATTGATTTTGCTGAGGTGTTAAAAATTTTTAATTATTATATTAGTTTTTTCTTGATTTTTTCTTATTGCAGATAATGCTAAAACTAGCATAATTAGTGCAATATCAACCATTAATTCAATGAATGTGGTATTTAGTTAAAATGAAATTCAATGAATTAATTAGTTGGGGAGAAAAGCGTTATTTGGACAAATATCTAAGTAATACTATTGCTTTTTTGTAGTAATTTTTTATAATTCTTAGAGTTGTTTTTTTTTAGTTGATATTCACTCAGATAATAAAGTGATTTATTTTAAAAATTTTTTTCAATTATTAATGATATATGGTCTTTTTCGTATGGTTCTAGTTTAATTTTTTCGACAATTTTAAAACCTTTTTCTTTTAATTTTTTCTCTTCTTGCTTAAAAATCTTTTTAGGCTTTTGTATAACATCAATACTTCTAGCTTTAATCATCAATATTCCAATCACATCATCTTTTCCAAATAAATTCATATTTTTCATAAATAATTCTGATTGTGTTGGTTGGGCAACATCACAGTATATTAAATCAACTTTTTCAACAATGTTTAGATATTCTTTTGGTTTTGTTGCATCTCCTAATATTGGTGCAATGTTGGGTCTTTGACGTGATAGTTGGACTAATTTTTTTGCTGTAACTGGTGAAAATTCAACAGCATAAATTTTTCCATTATATGTGATATCCGAAATATGCGAAACTGTTGTACCTGTTGATGCACCAAGATATAAGACCTTTGAATCATTTTTAATTTTTAAATTTTCTAAACCATTTAAAATAGCTGCTGATAATTTTGAACGTCTAGGATTCCAGAGTCTATATTCACAATCTTGTTCGATTAATTCTTCACCATAAACTGAAATTCCGGGTGTTAAATTACGTGTTGCAACTTTTCCATCTTTTAAAAAAACATCCATTTTTATTTCCTCCTTTTCCTTTTTCCTTTTTTCCTCTTTTTTTTGCTTTTTTGTTTTTCTTCTTTTCTTTTTTTAGTAGTTTTTGTTGGGAATGGATTGTTTTTTTCTATTTCTTCAACTTTTTTCATGAATTCATCATATGCTGCTGGATTAAAATCTTTTGTGAAAACATCTTTTCTGGCGGCAAGTGATATTTTACTTGCAAGCATTCTGGCAATTTTTCCACGATTCCACCATTTTGCACCTCTAACTTGAGGATGTTGATATATTAAACCGTATTTTGGAGGCCTATCTCCACTTTTTAAGTGTCTAAATAGTGCTTTTTCAGCACCCATAATCTGTACAGTACTTGATGGATATGAGGCTAAACGTTTGAGTCCACCTGCATGGGATATTAATTTTGCACCAAGTGATGACCCTACAAGGAGTCTCAAATTAGGAGCTATTGATTCCATTTTAGTATCAATATAGTTTTCTATATCTATTCTAGTTTTTTGAAGTTCATAAATTGATTTTGCATAGTTATTCATAATATCTAAATCAAAGGAATCAATATCATCTTCAATATCTAACATATCTTGAGGAAAAGCATCTTTTTTAGCTTCAATTATTTTCTCTTTAGTTTTATTTTCTGAAATTAATTTAATGTATGTGTTATTGTTTTTAATAACATCCATTTCTGGGAAATATAGTGCGTACCATTCTCTTATTCTTTCAATTAACTTTGAAATGCTTTCATCAATTTCATCTATTGAATTAATAGCCTGAATTAAATGTTTATCTTCACCGGATTGGGCTTTTTTCATTTTATAAATGGCTAGTTTTTGATAATATTTATTATTTAAATTTAAATCAAATTCATCGAAATGGCTTCTTAAATACTCTCCACCTTTATTTGGGTTTTGAATTTTAATGCCATAAATTTCATAATCAGATGCGCGTTTATTTGATTCAATATTTATTATATCATAGTTGTTAGATAATTCTTTGATAATTTTTGCTTCTTCTGTAGTAATTTCTTTTTCTTCTATTTCAATTAATTTTTCAAGAATTTCATCTTCATTAAATAATTTTTCAGATATTAAATTTAAATTATCATCAAATGCATAATAGCCTTTAATAGAGTAAGTTACATAACATTCCATATTTTTAAATTATTTTTTAATTATAATAAATATTGGCTTTTCCAAAATGTTTATTTTTATTTAAATCAAATAATTTAATAAGTATTTTGGATTTGTAAACATGTCAAAAAAAAGTTTTAGAGATTTAAAAGAGACAATTGAGTTAAAAAATGCGGAAATTGATGAACTTAATATTGAAATTGATGCTAAAAATGAAGAGATTAATAAATTAAAGCTTTATTCAACTAAACTGAAGTATGAAAAAGAAAATTTAGAATATAAATTAGATAGTGAAATTTCAGCTGAAAAAGCAAGAATCAAAGAGCTTGATGATCTTGTAAAACAAATCAATGAAAAACAAACAATCATTGATGATAAACAAGATCAGGTTAAATATTTGAGGTCATTAATCGATGATTATAAAAATCAGTTAAAAGAAAACACGCAAAATTTAGAAATTCAAATTAGAAAGATTTCTAAGACTTATGAAGGTTTAATTAGCCAAAAAGATAATATCATTGAAAAACAAGATGAGAATATTAGACTTTTAATAAAAGAAAAAGAAGAGATTATTAAATCCAATAAAACTAATGTTATAAGTTTAAAATTACAAAATGATAATTATCGCAAGTTACTTGAAAAATATGAAAAATAAGATTTTGCTATTTTTTTTAACAATAATTAATTAAGATATAAAATAAATATTAATATATAATAAAAATTTTGGTGTGAATATGTTAGAAACTGATGTTTGTGGAGTTCAATTCCGAAATCCTTTAATGTTGGCTGCGGGAATCATGGGAAGCACGGCTTCTTCTATGAATTGGATTTTAAAATCTGGTGCAGCTGGTGTTATTAGTAAATCTTTTTCTTTAAACCCTCATCCAGGTTATAAAAATCCCACCACTGTTGGTGTTGATGGGGGAATTATTAATGCAATTGGTCTTTCAAATCCGGGTGTTGATAATTTCAAAGAAGAATTAAAACAAATTAATAGGGTTAATAATGTTGTTATTGCATCAATTTATGGTGCAAATCCTGAAGAATTTAAGGAATTAGTTTTAAAAGTTCAAGATTATGTTGATATGATTGAGTTGAATATTTCATGTCCTCATGCTATGGAGGGTTATGGTGCTTCTATTGGCCAAGATTGTAATTTAAGCCATAAAATTGTTTCAGCTTCAAAAGATGTAAGTGAAGTTCCAATTATTGCTAAATTAACTCCTAATGTAACAGATATTTGTGAAATCGCTGAGACTTGTGAAAATGCAGGTGCGGATGCTTTAAGTTTAATTAATACATTAGGTCCGGGTATGAAAATTAATATTGATGTTGCAAAACCAGTTTTATTTAATAAGTTTGGAGGAATGAGTGGTCGAGCAATTAAGCCAATAGCTATTAGTAATGTTTATTCAGTTTATGATGCTGTTGATATTCCAATTATTGGTGTTGGAGGTATTTATACTTTTGAAGATGTTGTTGAGTTTATATTTGCAGGTGCAAGGGCAGTTCAAATTGGTACGGCCGTTATGGATGAGGGTATTGAAGTTTTCTCAAATATTAATGATGGATTAGAAAAGTTCATGAAAGATAAAGGGTATTCATCCATTGATGAAATGGTTGGACTTGCACACAGGGAGGATTAAAATGATTAATCAACCACAAATTGTTGAAATTAAAGAAGTAATTGATGAGACACCAACAATTAAGACATTTGTTTTCGATTGGGATTTTGAAAAATTTGGAGCTCCGAATCCAGGTGAGTTTTTAATGCTTTGGAATTTTTGTGATGAAAAACCAATGTCTATTTCAAAAATTGATGATAATCAATTAGCTATTAGTGTTAAAAATATTGGGGAATTCACATCCCAAATTCATGATTTAAAAGTTGGAGATAAAATTGGTGTTAGGGGAAGTTATGGAAATGGTTTTAACACAGATTTTAATAATAAAAATCTTTTAGTTATTGGTGGTGGAGTTGGAATGGCTCCAGTTGTTGGTTTAACTTATAAATTACTTGAAAAATCAAATAATGTTGATGTTATTGTTGCGGGTGTTAATAAAGACGAATTATTATTTATGGATTCTCTTGAAAAAGCCGGTGCAAATATTTATCCATGTACTGATGATGGAAGTTTTGGTTTTAAAGGCTTTGCAACGGATTGTCTTAGTAATTTAATTAAAGATTCAACTTATGATTATGCATTTGTCTGTGGTCCTGAGATAATGATGGTTGGAATATTTAATATTCTTGAGGATGAAGGTATACTTGCAGATTATTCTCTTGAAAGATACATGAAATGTGCTTTTGGAATATGTGGTCAGTGCTGTGTTGATAATACTGGATGGAGAATATGTGTAGAAGGACCAGTTTTTAACAGTGAAAAAATAAAACTAATAGAAGAATTTGGTAAATATCGAAGAGATGCCTCTGGCGTAAAATATTAAAGTTGATATAATGGAAATAAATATAAAAGACTATTTAACGCCTTCAGTATTATTGGTATTATTCTTATTGGTTGTTTCTCTAATATTTGTCTTTCCAGTTTTGGATATGATAATACTTGGTGTGATTTTGGCTTATGGTATCAGACCAATTGCCAATAAAATCCAATCTAAACTAAAGTATTCTTCAATTTCCATATTGTTGGCTATTATAATAGTTATTATTCCATTAATACTTTTAGTCGCATATATTGTATTTGTAGTTGCTAGTGTTTTATCTGATTTCTTATTAAATCAAAACATTGATTTTAATTTAATTTTAACACAAATAAATTCATATATCCCGCAAAATTCATTTATTGATTCCACATCTATTAATGGAATTATTAAAAGTGCAGGAAGTTATGTTTTAAATTATCTTGTTGGTGTAATTAAAAATATTCCAGATATTTTTTTAAAATTATTTATATTGATTTCTTCAATATTTTATTTTGTACGTGATGGAGATAAGTGTTATAACTTTATTAAATCATTTGTACCCTCTGATTCAATGGACTTTTTTGAAGATACAGTGGAATCAGTTAAAAATGTATTAAAAAGCATATTCTTCGGTCATTTTCTCACATCATTGATTATAGGCATATTTGGTGCTATAGGTTATTCACTTTTAGGTTATCCTTACGGTATTTTTTTAGGTGTTATAACAGGTATTCTTCAATTAATTCCGATTTTTGGCCCTTGGCCAGTATACTGGACATTAGCTATTATTGATGCAGTAAATGGTAATTATCCGAGAGTAATAGTTGTTTTATTATTCGGATTTTTCTTAAGTTTAATAGATATGTACATAAGACCAGCAATATCTTCTCATCATGCTGATATTCATCCATTAATTCTTTTAATAGGATTTTTAGCAGGTCCGTTAGTTTATGGTATTGTAGGTTTTATTTTAGGGCCATTAATACTTGGAATAACTTATGCTGTTTTAGATAGTTATAAAAAAAATTATAAAGAGGCAAAATAATGGAAAAAGAGGTTGTTATTTTAGATATTGATTATGTTACTTATGAAGAAAAACCTATAATTCGATTATTTTCCAAAGATGGTGACAAAAATATCATTTTAATAGATGATTCATTTGAACCATATTTATTTGTTTCAAGTGATAATCCGGATGATTGTATTAAAGACATTGAAAATATATTGGATGAAATTAAAGTTGAAAAAGTACATAAAAAAGATTTTCAAGTTGAAAAAACATTTATAAAAGTAACATTTAAGCATCCTCAGGATTTATCTAAAAACAGAGATGCTATAAGAGATTTAGATAGTGTTAAACAAATCAGGGAATATGATATTCCGTTCTATCGAAGATATTTGATGGATAGGGATGTTATCCCGATGACTAAAGTCAAAGCATCAGGTGTTGAATTGGATTCGTTTTTATCTCTTGATAGTAAAAAGCAAGATATTGAAATTATAAAATTAGATAAACCTCTTGAAAGAATTGATGATAATTCAAATGATTTTAGAATTTTAAGTTTTGATTTAGAGGTTAGAAATCCTCATGGAATGCCTGATTCAGATGAAGATGAAATTATTATGATTGGGGTTTCAAGTAATTTTGGAATAAATGAAGTAATTTCAACTAAAACAAACTCTAAAAATAAAGATAATTTTGTACATCAGGTATCTACTGAAAAAGAAATGATTGAAGCATTTACAAATATCATAAAAGAAAACAATGTTGATATTATTGTAGGATATAATTCAGATAACTTTGATTTTCCTTATTTAATTGACAGAGCAGAAATATTGGGTGTTGATTTGGATTTGGGAATGGATGACTCTAAAATAAGGTTTATTAGAAGGGGTTATGCTAATGCAGCTTCAATTAAAGGGTTAATTCATGTTGATTTGTATTTAGTGATGCGAAGATACATGTCTCTTGAGAGATATACTTTAGAAAGGGTTTATTATGAGTTATTTGGGGAAGAAAAAATTGATGTTCCTGGTGAAAGGATTTGGCAATTTTGGGACAATGGTGGAGAAGAACTTGATAATCTATTTGATTACTCCCTTGATGATGTTATATCTACTTTAAAAATAGCTGAACAAACGTTACCACTTAATTTAGAATTAACTCGTATTATAGGCCAACCATTATTTGATGTAAGTCGTATGGCAACAGGTCAACAAGCTGAATGGTTTTTAGTAAAGCAAGCATATTTTGATAATGAAGTTATCCCAAATAAACAAGGGTCAAACTTTACAGATCGTGCTAATGCAGAAGATAATGAAGGGGGTTTTGTACTAGAACCAGATAAAGGTTTACATGAAAACTTAGTACAATTCGATTTTAGAAGCCTATATCCTAGTATAATTATTTCTAAGAATATTTCTCCAGATGTTTTGATTATGGGTGAAGTGGATAACACTGATGAGTATAATATTTCTCCTGAGCATGATTTAAAATTTAAAAAAACACCACAAGGTTTTATTCCATCAGTTATTGATAAAATCCTACAAGAACGTTTTAGAATTAAACGTGAAATGAAGGCATGTGAGGACGTAACAGAAAGAAAATCTTTAGATGTACAACAACAAGCCATTAAACGTTTAGCTAATACAATGTATGGTATTTATGGTTTTCCTCGCTTTAGATGGTATTCATTTGAATGTGCAAAAGCTATTACTTCATGGGGAAGACAGTATATTAAACATGCAATGAAAAAAGCTGAAGATTATGGTTTTTATGCAATTTATGCAGATACTGATGGTTTTTATGCTAAATTTAAAAAATAAGTAAAAAGGAATCGATTGATTCCTAGTTTAAATAAGAATCTAAGTCGATATCTAAATCGTCACAGATTTCTTTTAATTGTTTATATAATTTTTCATCAATTTCGATACCGTTTTTTTCCGCATCAGCAATTCTTTTAACTTCTAAATCACCAGGGATAGCAACAGTTTCACCAGTTGCTCTAATTTCTGAAATAAAATCTTCTGTATTGGCTACAAAGTCTCCAAAGTCTCCAAATTTGGATGGATCAATAACTAGATATAAATCTCCTTTAGTACAATCTTTTGTTGGTGAAGCGGTACCAGTAACACCTTTTCCATAACCTGCTTGTACTAATGGTCCAGTTAAAATTTCAATCATTATTGCAAGTGCATATCCTTTAAATCCACCAAATGGTAAAATTGATCCTTCAAGTGCTGCTTCAGCATCATTTGTTGGGTTTCCATCTTTATCTAATGCCCAACCATCAGGTAATTCTAACCCTTTTCTTTTTGATTCAATAATTTTTCCACGTGCAGTTGCAGAAGTTGCCATATCTACAGTAATATAGGATTCTGATGGAATACCTATAGCAACAGGATTAGTTCCAAGTAACGGCTCACTTGCACCTAATGGAGCAATTGCTGGATCAGTATTTGCAATTACAATACCAATTAGATTTTCTCTCAATGCTAAATCTGAGTAAAATCCAGTAACTCCGAAGTGATTTGAATTGTGAACACCAACACATCCAATACCTACTTCTTTTGCTTTTTTAATAGCGATTTGCATGGCTTTATATGATACTGCTTGTCCAAAACCACTATTACCATTTATTAAAGCAATAGCTGGGGTTTCTTTTTCTATTGTAATATTATCTTTTAAATTAATGGTTCCAGCATCGATACTAATTAAGTATTGGGGGAATCTACCAAGACCGTGTGAAGTAAATCCTTTTAAATCGGCATCGATAGTTGCTTCTGCAACAAGTTCACAGTCTTCTTCACTTGCTCCTAATTTTTTCAATATTTCTTTTACAAGAGCTATCTCTTTATCTTTTGTAATTTTCATAATATTTCCCCCTTAGTATTCAATTTCAGAACCTTCAAATGCCTTAACTTTTATTTTTTCGTCATCAGTTACTTTTCCTATTATTTGGCATTTGCAGTATTCGTTTAATGTATTCATAATTTTTTCAGCTTCATTTTCAGTTGTTATAACAACAAAGCCGATACCCATATTAAAAACTTTATACATTTCTTTAATATCGACATCTTGTTCATAAATTAGTTTAAATATATCTGGGACTTCTGGAAGATTTGTGATTTCATATCCAACACCTTTTTTCAAACGTCTAAGGTTTGTAAATCCTCCGCCAGTAATATGTGCTAATCCATTAATTTGATATTCTTTTTTAAACAATGCTACAATAGGTTTTACGTATAATTCTGTTGGTCTAATTAATTCTTCTCCAATAGTTGTATCACTATTTGGCATTTTATCATCAACAGTATAGCCTGCATCATCAAATAATGCTTTTCTAGCTAAACTATATCCGTTGGAGTGAATTCCATTACTTTCAATACCAATCAATACATTTTCTGGTTGGATATCTTCGCCGCTGATTATTTTATCAACATCAACAAATCCAATGCCTGTTCCAGCTAAATCAAAATCTTTTATGATTCCTGGAAGGGATGCTGTTTCTCCACCAATAATAGCTATATTTGATTCTTTAGCTCCTCTAACAAGACCTTCAGCAATTTCTTCTGCTCTTTCAGGGTCTGGTTTTTCAACAGCAAGATAATCGACTAATGCAATCGGTTCAGCACCTACGCAAAGTATATCATTTACAACCATTGCAATACAATCAATTCCAACAGTATCGTATTTATTCATCATTTCAGCTATTAAAATTTTACTTCCAACACCGTCTGTACTCATTGCAATAGCTTTATCCTCTAATCTAACTAAAGCAGCATAATGTCCACTATCTGTTATTATATCTCTACATTCTAATGTTGATTGGAGCTTTGATGCTAATTTAGAAACAGTTTGAGCTTCAAGGTCTATATCAACACCAGATTCTGAATAAGTAACCATAATCCACACCTATTAGCATTTTTATTAAATTATCATATATTATGTTTGTTTTGTTTAGTATATATTATTTATTAATGTATTCTGACACAATCTAAATTAATTGGAGTTTTTGT
Source organism: uncultured Methanobrevibacter sp. (assembly GCA_902783085.1). Lineage (GTDB taxonomy): Archaea > Methanobacteriota > Methanobacteria > Methanobacteriales > Methanobacteriaceae > Methanocatella. The sequence continues at coordinate 1,191 of CACZPT010000095.1, read as the reverse complement.
TTCAATTTTATAACTTCTGTGTATTGAGGAAGCTAAGTCAACAGTTTTATATGGATCTCCATGACAGGTAATAACTTTTCCAGGTCTTGGATTGAGTCTTTTTACATATTCCATTAATTGTCTTCTGTTAGAGTGACCACTGAATCCATTAATTGTTTTGATTTGCATTTTAACATTAAACACTTTTGTTTTTCCTTCTTCTTCAAGAGGTACTTCTTTCCAACCTTTTTGTATTCTTCTACCAAGTGAACCTTCGGATTGGTATCCTACAAAGATTAAAGTGTTTCTTTCATCTTCACATAACCATTTAAAGTATTCAACTGAATTACCTCCAGTTAACATTCCTGAAGTTGATAAAATGATTGCAGGTTGTTGAGATTCAATAATATCTTTTCTTTGATTAATATTTTGCACTTTTTCAAACATTTCTGAGACAAATGGATTTCTTCCAATGTGGAATATTTGGTCTCTTAAATCTTTACTTAAATATTCTGGTCTTGCAGTATGGATTGCAGTTGCTTCCCAAATCATTCCATCAATATAAATTGGAACTTCTTCAATCATTCCGTGTCTCATGTACTCTTCAAGTACAACCATAAGTTCTTGTGCTCTTCCTACAGCAAATACTGGAACTAATACCTTTCCGCCACGTTTTAATGTTTTATAAATTGTTTTCATCATTTCTTTTTCAGCGGAATTTCTTGATGGTTGAACATCGTCTCTGCCACCATAAGTACTTTCCATAATGACTGTTTCAGCACGTGGGAATCTTATGGTTGCAGGTTCAAGTAATCTTGATGGTTCATATTTAAAGTCTCCAGTATATACAAGATTATAAGCACCGTCTCCTATGTGCATATGAGAAATTGCTGAACCTAAAATGTGCCCTGCATTATGTAGGGTTAATCTAATATCTGGAGAAATGTCAGTTACTTCACCATAATCGAGAGTGAGAGTATTTTTAATTGCTTTGTGGATATCTTTTACATTAAAAGGTAAAGGATTTCCTTCTCTTTGGGCAATATCAATATGATCTAATTGTAATAAAGTTGTTAAATCTCTGGTTGGAGTTGTACAGTAAACTGGCCCTTCATACCCGTAATGGTAAAGGTATGGTACAAATCCGCAGTGATCTAAGTGGGCGTGAGATATAATGACTGCATCTAATTCTTCAATGGAGAATTCTGGAGC
>CACZPT010000094.1 GCA_902783085.1 uncultured Methanobrevibacter sp. | reverse complement strand
AGAAGAAGATGCTGTTGCTGAAGAGGATGTAGCTGATGAACCTCAAGAAGAAGATGCTGTTGCTGAAGAGGATGTAGCTGATGAACTTCAAGAAGAAGATGCAGCTAAAAAACCTAAAAAAGATCTTCAAAAATCTGAATTTGTTCTTGCTGACACCATGGAAGGTGTAAGGAAACAAAAAGATGAAAAAGAAGCTGAAATCTCCAAAGTTGCTGATGAAAGAGAAGAATATAATAAAATAGCTAAAGAACAACGTAAAATTCGTGATGAATTAAACGCATCATTAAAAGAGAACTTAAACAAAGCTATTGAATTCAGAAATGAACGTAATGAAATCAATAAAGCTGTTGAAGAGGCTAAAAAAGCTCGTAATGATGCTAATAATCAAATCAAGAATTTAGAATGGTCTTCTGGTAAACGAGACAAAGTTAAAATCGAAAATGAAATTAAAAAAATCGATAAAATCATTGAAACTCGTGTTTTAGATATTAAAAAAGAAAACCAACTTGTTAAAAATGCTAACGATCTCAGAAAACAATTAATGGAAATCCAAGAAGATGAATCAGTTAAAGAAGAAGCTCAAGAATTAAGAAAATTATCTGAAGAAGAGCATGAAAAAGTTATTACACTTTCTGAACAAGCACAAGCTGCTCATGAAGAAATGTTAACTTACTTTAGAAAAACTGATGATATCAGGACTGCAGCAGATGAAGCACACAAAAAATTCATCGAAGCACGTAAAAATGCTTCTGCAAAACATGAAGAATTTAAAGCTATTTTAAGCGATATTCATGTTATTAACAAAAAATTGGGTTCTGGTAAACCTAGAAAAAGGAAATCTGATAAGAAATCTTCATCTGGAGCTAATAAAAATCGTGAAGAAAAAGAAAGAGCTGAAGAAATCTTTGAAAAATTCAAACAAGGTGGAAAAGTATCTACTGAAGAGCTCTTACTTTTACAAAAATATAATATAAGTTAAATTTAATTTTAATTTATATTTTTTTTACTTTTTTTTAGGTTATATCATGTCTGAAGAAAAAATTGAGTCTTGTTTTCTATGCGGTAAAAAATTCGATATGAATAAATCAGAATTAGCATATTATCGTAATGGAAAATTTCCTATTTGTGATTATTGTGCTGAATTTTACTCATTTTATAGGGAAGATTTATAATCTTTAATCTTGTTTTTTGATTTTTTAGAAATTTTTATATATTATAACTTATTTTAAATTTAATATCTGTATTATTGAGAGTGGGGTATTTGTTGTATGCATGAAGTAATTATTTGTGAGAAACCAAGTTCTGCTGAAAAAATAGCTAAAGCATTATCTTCTAAGGCTGAAAAGAAATTATATAATAAAAAAATTAAATATTGGAAATTAAAAAGGGATTCTAAAGATATTACAGTTTTATCCGGTGTTGGACATTTATATTCTCTAATTCCGGATACATCTAAAAGCAGTATTTCTTTTAATCTTCATTGGGCTCCAGCTTTTGAAGTGAATAAAAAAGCAAGTGGTTTTACTCGTGATTATGTTAGAGCTATTCAAAAATTTGGTAAGGGTGCGGATTCTTATATTCATGCATGCGATTATGATGTTGAAGGAACATTAATAGGATTTAATGCTTTAAAATATGGTTGTGGTGAAGAATCTTTAAATAAAGCTTCTCGTATGAAATTTTCAACTTTAACTAAAAAAGATATTGTTGATGCTTATGAAAATAGATTTGATATTGATATGAGACAAGTTGATAATGGTATTGCTCGCCATATTTTAGATTATTATTTTGGAATGAATATTTCAATTGCCCTTTCAAACTCTGTACGTAAATCTAAAAATAGATTTTTAAAGTTATCTGTTGGTAGAGTTCAAACTCCAACATTATCTATTTTAGTCGATCGTGAAAAAGAAATCAAAGAGTTTGTGCCAGAACCTTATTGGGTTATTAGAGCTATTTTAGACTTTGAAGATATTGAAATTAAACATGTTGAGAGAAATATTTTCGATAAACAACGTGCTGAAGATATATTTAATAAATGCAGTGGAAAAGATGCAATTGTTGATAAAGTTTCAATTTCTAAATCTAAAACTAAACCTCCAGTTCCATTTAATTTAGGTGGTCTTCAATCTGAAGCATATAATGTGTTTGGATTTTCACCGAAAAGAACTCAGACTATAGCTCAAGCCCTTTATACTTCAGGTTATACTTCTTATCCGCGTACTTCATCTCAAAAATTACCTGAAAGTTTAGGATTCGAATCTATTTTCAATCAGTTAGCTAATGATTCTGAATTTAAAAAACATATTTCACAATTACCTACTAAATTAAAGCCAAATAATGGTAAAAAAGATGATGAAGCACACCCAGCTATTCATCCAACTGGAATATTGCCTGCCGGGCTTTCAAAAGATGAGAGAAAAATTTATGAATTGATTGTTTATAGATTTATTTCAGTATTCTTTGAAGCTGCTGAATTTGAAACTATGAGTACTATTTTAAATATTGAAGGGGAAGAGTTCCGTTTTAGACGTAGAAGAGTTACTCATAAAGGTTGGATGGAACATTATCCATATAGGAAAATTGATGATGAAAGTTTCCCGGATATAAAAGAAGGGGACACTATGAGTGTTAAGGAGTTAATTTCTGATGAAAAAGAAACTAAACCTCCTGCCAGATATAATCAGGCTTCATTAATTAAGGAACTTGAGAAAAAGAATTTAGGAACAAAAGCTACTCGTGCAGATATTATTGATAAACTATATGATCGTAAATATATAGTCGGCACTAAAATTGAGGTTAATCAGCTTGGTTTGAATCTTATCGATACATTAAGTACATATTGTAATAATTTAACTAGTGAAGAATTGACCAGAGATTTACAAAATAAGCTTGAAGGTATTAATAAAGATGAAACTACAAAAGAAAGTGTGATTGATGAGGGAGAAAAGGATGTTAAAGAGATTCTAGTTGACATCGATAAAAATACTGATAACATAGGCTCTAAGCTTTATGAAGCTTACCAAGAGAGTAATATTGTAGGTAAGTGTAAATGTGGTGGAAATCTTATTAAACGTTATTCTCCTAAAAATAAAAGCTATTTTGTAGGTTGTTCTAATTATCCTGATTGTAAAAATAGTTATTCAATTCCTAAAGGGGCTCGTTTTTTAAAGAAAACTTGTGAAAAATGTGGTCTTCCAATTATTTCTTATGGTCATAAACCACCGAAACATGCATGTTTAGATCAAAATTGCGGCAAACAAAAACTTGAACCTCATCAAATCGAAGTGGTGGGGCAATGTCCTCTTTGTGGTAAAGATTTAATCAAGCGTTCCGGTCGTTATGGAGATTTTGTTGGTTGTAAAGGATTTCCAAAATGTAGATTTACTTGTGCTTTAGATGAACTAAAATATAAACTTAAAAAATAATTTTTATAATTATTTTTTTTCAGTCATCTTTTATTTTTTATAATTTATGCTTAAATTCACTGCTAGAAACTTAAGATTTTTTTTGAATTTTTTTCTTATTTTCACTATTTATTTCTACTAATTTTTCTTTAATTTATTTAATTT
>CACZPT010000093.1 GCA_902783085.1 uncultured Methanobrevibacter sp. | reverse complement strand
AGTGCATATTGTTTTAATGCTTCGTCTGCTACATGTTTGTGGATACTTTCAGGGTTGTGAATCATGTTTGCGTTATCCCTGTTTCCGTTTTCGATTAATGAGGTAATGTTGTATACTGGAATACCTAAACGAGTATATTTGCTTCTTAAGTCTTCTAATCCGTATTCAACTAATTTAGTGTTAACTATTTCCCTAATCATTGGAGCAGTTAGGTATTCGACATTTAATTTTTTGAGTTCTTTCCAAGTTTCAGTAGCTATTTCAAATGCGGTTTCTTGACTAGCTCCGGTTTCTTCAATTAATGTATTTGCAATTTTAGATAAATCAAATGATTCAATAGTATCTCTTGAAGTACGTACTTTTAATTGGGTGCTGGCTAAGTATTTGTTAGCTATTTCACCATCAATGTTTTCTAAACATTCATAAACTATTTTTTTAATTTCTTTAGTACTAATTCCATTGTATAATGAAGATACTACAGTAGCTACAATTTTATCAGATTCAAAGAATGGGGTTTCCACCATTACTAATGATTTTAATAGTTTTTCATAGCTGAATCTTTCTGTAATGCCGTTATTTTTTTTAACATTAATTTTAACAGTTTTATTTAAGTTATTGCCTATTTCCGAACTTTTTTCCATTTAACACACCATTTTCCATTAAATAAAATTTGATTATAATATGTGATAGATTAGGCTATCTATTACTAATCACTTAATTTAATTATTAGTTAGTAGTTGTATATATAATTGTTCGAATTTATACGAACAATTTTTTGTCATTATGTTTTTAATTATATTGGTGATAATAAATATCGGAATCCCAAGAGCACATGATAAGTATTCATACTCTTTAGAAAAATACATCTAAAGAACTTTGTTTGGATTTATCACTTTCAAATAATGAATTAATCCCATATTCTTGAATTTCTAAACGTTGTCTTAAGTAAGAAGATACCGGATATCTGTCAATTAATTCCTGTGAGATTCCCAAGTATTTTTGAACAGATCCTTTAGACACAGACAATGTTAGATTTCCACCACATTTTGTACATTTTCCGGTAAGGGGTATTCTCCTGTATTTTGAATTGCATTTAGTACATCTAACTTTCTGTTTAGAAAATGCCCTTGAATTTCCCATAATGTCGGGTAAGAAATGTGAGGATAATACTCTTTCAACAACATTTCTCTGATCAACAGCCCTGATCTTTTCTGCAAGGTCAATTTGAGCATCAACTTTCTCTTTCATTGATTTCAATCTTTTATAAAGGCATACGGTTGGTCCTGAGTGAATACTTGATGTATGATGTGAAAACATTAATCCTTCATACTGTTCCGGTGTTCCTAAATGTTTTTCAACATTATCAATCAAATCTAAAACTTCTGCTGGTTTTAACGGATTTTTTGTTTTTTCATAAAATTCGACAGGGAACCTTTCATAAATATCTAGGTTATGTGATTCATCATCAATTTCTTCAGGATCAATTCTTGAAGATAAAACAAGTGGTGCATCCATACTGCCCCCTCTAGTATTTGGCAAATATGTTTTAGAAAAGTTAATTAATGCATCTAAAAGTAACATTATCGCATCTTCATCACTATCACAGTTCCTACGTTTAGCGGAATGGAAATATGGGTGGGCATAGCAACCTAATGCTTTTGTAAATCCAACGATCCTACCTAAAACTCCAGCAGATGTATGTGGTGCAAGTCCTGCAACTAAATGTCCAATTAAATCACTTTTATTTTCAACATTGTAAAAACTGTCCATTCCATAAAATTTGCTAAGTTCATCGTCAATAAAGTTTGCAGTATTAACTAAATAGTCTGCACAATTATTTGAAATTACAATATCCTGAACCTTAAGTTCTATAATTTGTTCATCATCTTCAATAGGATTTCCATAACAATCATGTTCATAACCCATTTCTAAGAGTTTTTCAACACTAACACCAATTTCTTTGGGTATAAAATGTGTTAGGGGTAAATCTGTTGAATCATGACGTATTGTTCCATCTTTAAATGTAAATACTTCGTTTTTAGATCTTAAAATTCCTTTTTCAAGAGGTTCTGGAAGTTTAGTTTCTGAAATCATACCAACAACCCCTTTTACTTTATCTAATTTTCTAACACCCACATTATCTGATGCTTTTTTAAACATCGATCCAATATTTATGGTTTTTTGTTGTGGGGTTCCAAATTCTGTTGGTGAACCACATTTTGGACATATTGAATTAAATGTCATTAATTTACACTTGGGATTAGTGCATTTTCTTCTTGATAGTTCAACTTTAATTTTACCTTTTTTTGCTGCATTAGCAACCAATCTTTGACTTCCACCATAATTTCCAATTGGGAATAATCCATGAGGTGCTGGCTTCATTAATCTTTCTTTTGATTTTTCAGGCCTACCTACACGAGTACCAATATATGCCGGAGCTTTATTTTTAATTTCAATTGTTGATATTGAATTTAACGCTTCTATAGTGGTGTCCATTTTCGGTAATTTTTTAATAAGAGTAGCTATTAATGCATAAGTGTTATCTTTGTCAATAACAATTTTATTATCACGTACAGTATGTGGAACTCCAATGATTTCAAGAGTTCTTTTAGGGTATTCCAAATCAAGTTTTATTCCTTTATCTGGATTATAACTGTCCTTACATTTTATTATCAAATCAATTAATGCATTTAAATCGTCAATTGTCACATCATTATAACAATAAGTGTATTTTGGATGAAGAGGAATATTGTATTTTTTAGATATATCGAAAGCTTCTTTAGCCGGAATATATTCATATTCGAGCATATTCAAATCTAATTCGTTATTCTCATCATCATAATTTTCACTTTCTTTTAAAAGCCCAATCCACCATTCTTCACACCATCCTGATGGATATAATGGTTGATTGTTTCTTAAAAATTCTCCAAATGCAACCAACATGTCTCCAAGGAATAATATTTCAACAACATCTTTTTTAAGCTCTCGAGCCTGTTTTATAGTGTTGATAATTACAACATCACCATTTTTAAGTTTTACAGTTGGTCCTTCAATAGAATCAACAGGAACTACACAATTACCTTTTCCAGGATATTCAATTTTTAATTGTGTTCCAACTGCTAAAAAATCAAGTAACGCCATTGTTGCAGGATGAACTCCCATAGTAGCAAGACCGGTATTTCTTGACCGTCCATATCTTAATCTAAATCCTCCCTTTTCAGAAGGATGTCCTAAAACAGGTCTTCCACCAATAATATCCTGAATATATTTTGGTTCACTTATAATATCTGACTCTTCAGATGATTTTGAATCATCATCTTTTTTAGGTTTTGAATATTCAGTAAGCCACTCCCAATCAAGACCTAATTTTTTAGAAATTTTATGGATTTTTTTAGATTTTTGAATAACTCCCTCAACCATAGCAAGTAAAGCTCCACCACGAATATTATTAGTTTCAACACGTTCTAAATCCCTATGTGAAACTTCTACTTTATCAGTTTGCTCACCGGTAACCTCAACAGGTATATGATTAACAGCAAACCTCACTTCTTCAGGTGTTGGAGAGTACTGGAGATTCGTAACTTCTGATTCATAAAGTTCTACTTCTTCAACATATCTTTCAATTTCATCATTAATTGGTTTAAAAGCTTCAATATTTATAGATTTTCTAATTTTGTCTCCTAATAATACTGCAAGTGCTGCAGCTGTTCCTCCAGCACTTCTGATTGGTCCTGCAAAATAAACGGCGATATATTTTGTTGAATCAAAATTTTCTTTAATTTTTACTTGGGAAATACCTTCCAATGGTGCAGCAACTACACCTTCTGTTAAAATAGCTAATGCAGTTCTTAGGGCTTGGTCGCATTTTTGTTCTTCTGTAAAATCTGCTTTTTCACCACTAAGTTTAAATTTGCCTGATGCAATTTCAGCAGCTATTTCAAAAGCAACTTCTTCTCTTGTAATATCTTGTTCTAGTTCTTTTATACGTTTAGCTACACCTTCAGGACCAACTAATCCCTCAACTCTTTCAGCTAAATCCTTAGCTAATGGAACTTCGGTCTTTATCTCAACATCAAGCCCTTTTGAACGAGCTTCATTAGCTATTTCATATAATTCACGTGTTTCAGCTTCTAATCTATCAAAATAATCCATATTATCGCCGTATTTTTTTCAAAATTAATTATTATAATATGTATTTTTTGAACTATATTAAATTTGGGGAAGTGTGAAATTCAAATATTTGGGCGAATTGTTTTATTTTTACAATGTCGTCAACTTGGTGAATTTTGATTCATAATTTTTCCCCATTATATTCCAGTCATTGGTTATTATTTATGTTGGTTGGTATTGAATATTGAAACATCTGT
>CACZPT010000092.1 GCA_902783085.1 uncultured Methanobrevibacter sp. | reverse complement strand
CATTTTGGTGGTTTTGTTTTATTATTTGGAGTATGTGTGATTGTCATTATTTTATCAATGATTTTTAAAAAGAATAATATCAAAAAAATAGCTATTTTATGTTTGATATCTTTATTATTGGCTGATGGTATTGCATTACTTTTAAAATATTTGGTTCATGAGCCAAGACCATTTATAAGTTTGGATAATGTTCGTTTATTAATAACTGAGGACGATTTGAATTCATTTCCATCAGGCCATACTACTTCAACATTTGCAGTAATAACAACATTAATATATAAAATAAAAAATAAATATTGGGATGTTCTTTTAGTAGCATTTGGAGTTTTAATTGGAGTTTCAAGGATATATGTTGGTGTTCACTATCCGCTAGATGTCTTATGTGGTGCATTAGTTGGTATATGTTCCGCTATCTTTGTTTGTAAGTTTATATATGAAAAATTAGGATTTTAAATCGCTAATTTTTCCGATATATTCAAAATCATCTTTATTATCTAGATATTTAACACCTATTTTTTTACCATCTGGATAGATTGTTACAATTGACATTCCATCATCTACATCTATAGTAATTGATTTTTTCTTATCTTCATATTCAGTTTCGATTACTATTATATCTCCGTTTTCAACAAGTTTTCCGTTTTCAAAATAATCACTAATATCGGTTGAATACCAGTGTTGTGGTAATTTAAGCCTTAAATCTAAATCATCAAGTAAATCTTTTAAATGCATAATAACACCTTTTTTGTTAATCATTATCTTTTTAAGGGGGTGTATATAAAAATTTTGTAACTTTATAAGGGTTAATTGTAGTATATAATAGAATTGTTAAAATGAACCATCTAATATATATATATAGTAATTAATTACATAAATTAATTCATTAATAGAATTATTTTAATTAAATGAAGGTTTGATATTATGGTTAGATTTTCATCATCCCTAGAGGATAAACAAGCGGAAACTAGAAAAAAATATGAGTTGCATGAAGAGAGATATGATTCTAGTTTTGAAAGACAAAAACCAGTTTATTCTGAAAATCCCGTTCAAGAACCAAGACAACCTAATGTTGTTAACAGTGAATTTTATGATGGTGAGATGGTATTAGATGAAAAACCACAAATACATGAAGCTTTTCAATTTCCTCCAAGTGAAAATATCCAATTTGGTGTTAAATATGCGCCGGATTCTAAGCCTCCAGTAATTGGAAACAATTATACAATCAGATCAAACTCCATTATTTATAATGATGTTGTAATTGGAGATAATTTTAGAACAGGACATAATGTTGTAATCAGGGAAAATACCAACATTGGAGATGATGTTTTAATTGGAACTAATACAGTTATTGAAGGAGATGTTATTATTGGTAATGATGTTAGTATTCAATCCAATGTATACATTCCAACAAATTCTGTAATTGAAGATAATGTGTTTATCGGGCCTTGTGCTTGTTTTACAAATGATAAATATCCTGTTCGTATTAATTATGATCTTCAAGGACCTCGTATTAGAAGAGGTGCTTCAATTGGTGGTAACACCACATTTTTATCAAATGTTGAGATTGGAGAAGGCTCAATTGTAGCTGCTGGAGCTATTGTGATTCATAGTGTTCCTCCATTTTACTTAGCTATTGGAACACCTGCCCGTATTAAACCGCTTCCAGATCACTTAAAAGTTCCAAACAAATTATGATTTTTTTAACATATAATTAAAAGGAGATTATATTTTATGGCAAAATGGAAATGTAAACTTTGTGGATATGTGTATGATGAAGATGAAGGATTACCTGATCGTGGAATTGATGCAGGAACTCCATTTTCTGAACTTTCTGATGCATTTAAATGCCCTAAATGTGGCGTAAGTAAAAAAATGTTTAAAGAAGTAGAATAGTTTATATATTAGTTATTTAAATAAAATTAATTAATAAAGAAAACAATGGAGATTTAAATTAAAGGAGATAATAACATGGCTAAATGGAAATGCAATATTTGTGGATATGTGTATGACGATGAAGCTGAAGGAACTGCTTTTGAAAATCTTCCAGATGACTACAAATGTCCAATGTGTGGTGCATCAAAAGATATGTTTTCTAAAATAGAATAGGAGGTTAAAACATGGCTTTTGTATGTAAAGTTTGTGGTTATGTTCACGAAGCAGATGAATTACCAGAAGGTTTCACCTGCCCAATGTGTGGTGTAGACGCAAGTAATTTTGAAGAACAATAATCATTGTTCTTTTTTTTTTATTTTATTAAATATTCTTTATTTTTATATTTAATAGCTATTTTCTTTGTGTATTTTTCAAATATTTTTTCAACATCACGATTATCTTTTGATACAATATCATAGCTTACTTTATCTGTATATTGTTTATCAATAACTTCTAAATTATTATTTCTAATTTCTCCATCAGCTATTTTCATATCGGAGTACTCAAAAGTAATATTGTAAATATCATATAATTCAATTTCCAAAATTTCACAATTATTAATAGCTTCAAGAACAGACTTTGAATAAGCCCTAACAAGACCACCAGCACCAAGTTTTATTCCGCCAAAGTAACGGGTAACAATTGCTGTCACATTATGCAGTTCATTTTTTCTTAAAACATTAATCATGGGTTTTCCTGCAGTTCCACCAGGTTCACCATTATCATCAAAACCCTCACCATCACTTACTATATAAGCAGTACAGTTATGTGTTGCATCACTATATTCTGAACTTACTTTTTCTATGATTGCTTTACTTTCTTTTTTTGTTTTAGTTGGAAATAAACTACAAATAAATTGGGATTTTTTAACATTTATTTCACTTTGCACAGGTTTTTTTATTGTTTTCATTTTAAAAATCCTATAAGTTTATATATAATTTTAGACATATTATGGTTAATTAATTTTTATGTATGGTGATTATATTGTCAGGTATTTATGCAAAAGTTCTTGTCATTTTCATTGTAGCGGGTATTGCTTTCTGCTTAGCAGGTGTTTTCGCATCTATGACTGGAACATATCACTTGGATTTTGGAAATAATACAACTAATGAATCAAGTATTTTAGGAAATATAAATACAGGCAGCAGTAATTCTCACGATTCCAGTAGTAGTAGTAGTAGTAGCCAACAATCAAATTCTTATCAAAGTACTTCTCAAAGTCATTCTTCTCAAGACTCTGGGGTAGTCACTGTTGAAGATAATAGTGAGCATTCGGAATCTAATCCAAGTCCTGAATCACATGGTTCTCCAGTTGAAGAACCCGGTCCTAGTTAAAAATCAATTAATTTTTCAATATCTAGTAGTACAGAATCTACTGCTAAGTTAAAGAGTTGTTGGCCGTATTCTAAGTCAACATAAACTCCATTTTCTTTAACATCAATTGCACCGTCATCGATATCTTGATCGTTTTTACGTGCTTGTTTAAAACCGTACAATCCAACTTCTTCGTATTTTTCAACATCTGCTTGATTTTCAACTTCATTTTCATTTAAAATTCCTAAAACTTTAGCCATTGATAGTTCACCACTACCTCCGTGCGGTCCTTCAGTTGAAATTACTTTATTGTTAAATATGATTGCAAGGTCAGTTTTTTCTTCAATATCCCATAATTCAGCCATTAATGGTATATTACCTCCATGGGCATTTACAATAACTACTTTTTCAATTGATAAGTATTTTTTTGCAGAGTTTAATGTTCCAATAACATTTTTCTTTAATTCTTCAAGTGATACGTGTACTCCATGGTCAATTTCATCTAATTCATATGCGGGATATATTATTCCTAAAAATTTAGCTCCGCTTATTAGTGATGATTGAAATGCAATGTGTGCTCCAATTTTGGCATCTGTATCAATTGGAAGGGCTGGACCGTGATTTTCTAAGTGTGATCCGAGAGCTATTATTCCGACTTTATGAACACCAGGGTCTCTGATATTTCCTGATCTATATCTTAATTCGGCCATTTTTAACACCTATATTTCAAAGTTCCAGATTTCGTCTCCGACAAAATGTTTTGTTTCGATTGCTTTACCGGAATTATTTTCAACCATTTCTGGGTCAGTTATTAAGCTTACTCCAATAGCTAATGGCTTATGGTGTGTTTCATCAACAATTAAAACAATATCTCCAACATCTATGTCATTATCAGCAGCTACAATTCCAGGACTCATTATGTCGGCTCCGTTAGTTACAAACTTAACAGCTCCCATATCTACAGTCACTACTTTACTGTTAATATCGCATGTTAGTGCGGCTTTTAATGTTGGAAATGCTTTTCCATCAATGATTATAATATGTGGTTCGCCTTCAATTAGAATAAATGAATTTGGTTCGGCTTCTAGGATTTCTACTTTCTTTTTATTTTCAAGTAGTTCGCCGTATTCTCCTAATTCGTTTTTTATTTCTTTAATTTTTTTCTTTTTTAGGAAATTTCTTTTTTTAACTTTTATAACCATGGTCTGACCTATTAATTTTAATTAATTATATTATATATAGTGGGAATAAATAAATTTTTTTCTAATTGAATAGTTGGGATTTCTGTAGTAAACATTTTCATAGTCGAGTTCTTCATTTAACTTAGCTATCTTGTATGGGGGGTCGTCTTTTGTATGTTTCATTATTGTTGTTGCATTTTTTGTTATCAGTTCATTAATTGTGGAGTTTATGATAAGTAATTTTTCTTTTGAGAAATTGATATTCGGAATTTTTGTTAGATAATATTTGTGTAGGGTTCTGTGATAATATGCTTCTTTTCTAAAAAACAGATGGTCTTTTTTTATTAATTCATTTGTAATTTTTTCAAAATGTTTTGATTGAACTCCTTTTTTTGATTTTAAATATGTTTCGTGTGTTATTGAGTCATTATATATTTCATAATGGTTAAAATCAGCAAAATATAGTGTATTTAACAATACTGTTTTTCCAACATGTGGTTTGTCATAGCAATTGGATAAAATATAGATTAATAGTTTCACATATTCTTTTTTGTTAAATTTCATGATAATGCACTATTTTTTATATTATTGTTGCTAAACTTATAATGAAAATGAAAGAGAGCAGTCGATAAGTATTTATTAACTAAAAAATAAGAACATTTATATATTAGTTTGATTATATAATTTAATATTAGTTTTAATTAGGTTTCGTATTTATCTTAACTTGATTATTATTTAAATCTAATAACTGCAATTGTTAAATCAATTGTTTATAAAAAAATTAAAATACAATTAATGATAATATAAGGTGATATTATGAGCGGACAAAATGTTCAAAGACCACTTGATGCATTAGGAAAATCAATCGATGCTCCTGTGTTAATCAAACTCAAAGGAGATCGTGAATTTAGAGGCATTCTTAAAAGCTTTGATTTACACATGAATTTAGTTCTTAATGATGCTGAAGAATTACAAGACGGTGAAGTTACTAGAAGACTTGGCGTCGTTCTCATTAGAGGAGACAATATTGTTTATATTTCACCATAAATATTATTGTTAAACTAAATATTCTTAGATATTATTGAAATTATAATTTTGGAGGTGTATCAATGTCCAAGGGAACTCCATCAATGGGTAAAAAGAATAAAAAGACCCATATAAGATGTAGAAGATGTGGTAGAAATACTTACCATGTACGTAAAAAAGTCTGTGCTTCTTGCGGTTTCGGAAAATCCAGTAAATTAAGAAGATACAGTTGGCAAAATAAAAAACCAACTACTAGACAAAGATTAGTTTAAGTTGGTAAACCCTTGAAGATTATTTAATTAATCTTCATCAAAACTACTTTTTTTAGAAAAATTTAAACATAACTTTTATATATCTATTTTTATAATACTTTCATGTAATTGGAGGGTATGTTTATGTCATATTTATCTGATTTAGCTCAAAAAGAAAATATAAATTTACAAGATTGCATTACCTTTATTAAGGATAATGGCGATATTTTGGCTGTTAATATTGAATATGTTGGTATTAAACAAAGACAAGACAAATTGACAAGTGTTAATTTTTCAATGGCTCCGAAACAAGTTAAACAATTAAATGATTTTTTTGATGATTTGAATAATGGAGAAATCTTTTATTATGATATTTCTCAAACTGGTGCTGTTCCTGTTAATTACAGGGGATTATCTGGAGTGACTAAAAGAGTCACTACAAATTCGGATGCTGTTTTTGATGTGTCTTTGATTATGCAACCTGCACAAAACATGCCGAAAGACAATTACTTTAGCCCAACTTGTGATTGCTGTACTTTACATCATATTTTATAGGTGATTTAATGTTAGACACTGATATTAATCCATTTATCACAATTACTAAAAGAAATACTAATGAGTCTATTCGATTACATCAAAATAATGTTAAAATTCGTGAAGGTCAAAATAAATTAATGGCTCTCAGTTACAAAGCACCATTATTTGATACTGAAGATTTAGAGAGATTTTTTGATGGTGTTATAGCATCTGAAAAATTAAATGTTGATATTGGTGGAACTGGTGATTTTGGTGTGAGTTTTAGAGGAATAATAGAAGGAAAAGAAAAGAATTTCTCTCAAAATATTGATCATAAAATTCTTTTGCTAGAAGAGTTTAAATGTCCGAGTAGAGATGATTTAAAACATATTAAAAGAACATCAAGATTTGTACCGAGAGGTTCAATCCATTAATTCTTTTTACAATTCATCTTCTATGGCATCCCAAAAATCTTGAGCCCAGTTAGTTTTTGCATCAATTACTAAATCTAGTAATCTTATTTTATCGTTTTTAAAACGAAATAATCTATAATCTATTTGTGGTTTTTTAGCATTGCCTTCTTTGTTACAATCAAGATATATTCCTTCATTGTATTCGTTTTCAAAGTCACCGGATTTTACAAAATCTCCAACAAGTGAATATCCATTGGTAACTGTTTTATCTAGTTCTTCTATTGTTTTTAACCATCCGCCTTGTGATCGAAATTTAATATCTGGGTCTATTTTTGTTATTTCTTCTTTCCAGTTTAATATCATAATACCAAATCCGTTTTGTTAATATTTTGATTTGAATTTGAATATAAAAGAAGTGTGGGAGCAGTTGAGAAGTATTTTTTTAACAATTGTTATATATAATAAACTATTATAAAATATTATATAAATTGAAAGTCATAACTAATAATATTAAAATTTAATATCTTTGGGCTTTTAACATGAATTTATTTGAAAAATTTTCAATCGAACCAAATAATGAAAGATATTATGAGGTAGCTTTTACTCATGGCTCTTATGCAACAATACATGGGCTTAATTATGACTATGAGAGATTGGAATTTCTTGGAGATTCAATTTTAAGTATGTTGGTGGCCGAATATTTATATAAAAAATATCCAAAATATGGTGAAGGCAAACTAACAAAACTTAGAGCAAATTATGTTTGTCAAGCTGCTTTAATATACTACTCACATGAATTAGGTTTAAAAGATTACCTTAAAGTATCATCTGAAGAAATGAAGTTAACAGAAAATGAAGTATTAACAATAACATCAGATCTATTTGAATCATTTTTAGGAGCGATGTTTCTAGATCAAGGATTAATGTTTACAAAGCGATTTGTTGCAAAAATTGTTTTTAGATATATTGATGAAGAAAAAGTCTTTTTCCATGATTACAAATCATCTATTAAAGAATATTGTGATTCTAGGGAAATAACTATTAGATATGAAATACTTGATGAATCTGGTGTTCCTCATGATAAAACATTCATAATAGCCATATATTTGGATGAAGAGCAAATGGGTGTTGGTGAAGGTAAAAATAAAAAAGAAGCAGAACAATCAGCTGCTAAAAAAGCATTAGATAAATTACATAATCCAGACTGGGTGGTCTGAATGGATAAAGAATCAGTTGGTATTGTAGAGACAAAATATTATAAAATTGACGAACCTATACGATTAGAAAGTGGTAAATTCATAGATGATGTAACTGTAGCTTATGAAACATATGGTGAGTTAAATAAAGAAAAAAGCAATGCTATACTGATTTGTCACGCACTAACTGGTGATGCACATGCTGCAGGATGGCATGAAGGCGATAAAAAGCCAGGTTGGTGGGAAATAATTATCGGACCTGGAAAGGTATTGGACAGTGAAAAATACTTTATTATTTGTTCAAATGTACTGGGTGGATGTAAAGGAACAACAGGACCCACTTCTATTAATCCTAAAACCGGACATGAATATGGTCTTGATTTTCCAGTAATCACTATTAAAGACATGGTTAATGTTCAAAAGAAACTCATTGATTCATTTAAGATTAACCAAGTATATGCAATCATTGGAGGCTCAATGGGTGGAATGCAAGTTCTACAATGGATTGTTGATTATCCTGAAATGATGAAAAAAGCAATTCCAATTGCAACAACTGCAAGGTCTTCTCCTCAACAAATAGCTTTTAACGAGGTTGGACGCCAATCAATATTTTCAGATCCAAATTGGAATGAAGGAAACTATTATAAAACAGGCAAAATTCCTAAAAAGGGATTATCTGTGGCACGTATGATTGCACATATTACTTATTTAAGTGATGAATCAATGTATCTTAAATTTGGCCGTGATTTACAAGATAAAGATGAAATTAGCTATGACTTTTCAATGGATTTCCAAGTTGAAAGTTACTTACATCATCAAGGAGAATCATTTGTAAAGCGATTTGATGCAAATAGTTATCTCTACATTACTAAAGCTGTAGACTTATTTGATTTATCAATCAATAATTCATTAATTGATGGACTTAAAGATGTTAAAACGAAAGTAGAAGTTATATCAGTTGATTCTGATTGGTTATATCCAACAGAACAAAGTACAGAATTAGTCACATCTCTTAACGTAAATGATGTTGAGGTCTCATTTTCTGAAATAAAGTCTAATTACGGACATGATGCATTTTTACTTGAAAAAGGCCAATTAACTTATATTATTTCCAGATTTTTATCAGATAAACTTGTTGAAGATTTAATGATAACTAATATTCCAACAATTATGGATGATGCTAGTATAACAGAAGCAGCTAAACTAATGTTGGATAAAAATGTTACCCATATACCAGTTGTTACTGAAGATAATAAATTAATAGGAATTATTACTAGTTGGGATTTGTCTAAATCAATTGCAACCAATTGCAATAATTTAAGTGAAATCATGACAACAACTGTTAAATTCTGTAAATCTTCTGATTCTATTGAGGAAATTGCTCGTATGATGCGTGAATTTGATATTTCATCTCTTCCTGTTGTTGACGATGATTTTGTTGTAGAAGGAATTATTACTACTGACCAAATTAGTAATTTATTATCTTGAGATATCTAATTATCATATTTTTTTGAGTTTTAAACAAAAAAAATCATGTGTTAATCTAAAAAATAGAAAAAATTAGAGGATAAACCCCCTATTCAACTGCTTTTTTTAGGGCTTGATTTATATCATAAATCAAATCACTAACATCTTCGATTCCAACAGACATTCTAATAAAGTCTGGTGTAATTCCACTAGCTATCTGCTCTTCTTCAGTCATATTGGAATGTGTTGTACTTGCAGGATGTATGACTAAAGTTTTTGAATCTGCAATATTCGCAACATGACTTAAAAGCTCAACATTTTCAATAAATTTTTTACCTTCTTTTATTCCACCTTTAATACCAAAACTTACAATACAACCATAGTTTCCATTTAAGTATTTTTCTGCCATTTCATGATTTTCATTGTCTTCAAGACCAGGATAATTAACCCAAGATACTGATTCATGATTTTTTAAAAAGTTAGCTATTTCTAGGGCATTTGCACAATGTTGATTAACTCTTAAAGATAATGTCATGCAACTTTGAATAATTAAGAATGCATTAATCGGACTCATTACAGTTCCTAAATCTTTCATTAAATGTACACGGGCTTTCATTATATATGCTTTTTTTCCAAAAGCTTCAGAATATATTAATCCATGATAAGATTCGTCGGGTTCTGTAAATTGTGGGAATTTTCCACATGTCCAGTCGAATGTACCACCATCAACAATAATTCCACCCATATTAGTTCCATTTCCAGATAAAAATTTAGTTGCTGAGTGAACAACAATATCTGCACCATGATTTAGGGGTTTGACCATTGTAATTGCGGAAGTATTATCGACAATTAATGGAATGTTATTTTTATGGGCAATTTCTGAAATTGCTTCGAAATCTGGAATATCGAGCTGAGGATTTCCGATGGATTCGCAGTATATTGCTTTTGTATTATCATTAATGGCATTTTCATATGCTTTCAAATCATGAGTATCAACAAAATTTACTTTAATTCCCCAGTTTGGCATTGTATTTTTAAATAAGGTGTATGTTCCACCATAAAGGTTATTTGATGATACAATTTCATCACCATTACCTGCAATATTTAATATTGCAAGTAAAATAGCACTCATTCCACTTGATTGTGCTAATGCTCCAATACCGTTTTCAATTGCTGCTACACGTTTTTCTAAAACTTCTGAAGTTGGATTAGAAAGTCTTGTGTATAGATGGCCTTCTTCTTCAAGAGCATATAATTTTTTTGCTTTTTCAGCACTTTCAAATGCATATGAACTTGTATGGTAAATCGGTGTTGCTCTTGCACCTGTTACTGGATCAGGCATTTCTCCTGCATGAACTTCTAATGTTCGTTGTTTATATTTTCTTTTCTTATTCATTTTGAATCCCATTTTCATTTTTATAACATAATTTTTTTAAATCATAGTTTTTATAGTTATTATTATGTGTGGAATTGTTGGTCTTAGTGGGAACTTTAAAGCATCTAAATTAATTGACATGTTAAAGGTATCTAAAAATCGTGGGCCTGATTCATCTGGTGTTTATTTGGATGGAATTGAATTAAATATTAATTTGGATGAATATGATAATAATGATGAATATTCTTTTGGTTTAGGTCATAATTTACTTTCAATTTATGATTTACATGATAGACAATCTGTTGGACAACCAATTTCCTGTGATAATTTAGTTTTAGTGTTTAATGGAGAATTATATAATTTTAACACAATTAAAAATTTTTTATCAAAGGTTGGTGTTTCAAATGAGATTAAATCAGATGGTGAAGCTTTAGTTCATTTAATTGATTTTTACAATAGTGGAGATTTGGTCAAAGCAATTCAATCTGCTCAGCGTTTAATAGATGGGGATTATTCATTTGCTATTTGGGATGGTAATAATTTAGCAATGGTTCGTGACCCTTTAGGTGTTAAACCTTTATTTTATTCATTTTCAGATGATTTATGTGGCTTTGCATCTTCAAGAGATTCTCTAAAAGAAGCAGGTTTTTATGAAATTTTATCACTAAAGCCTGAACATATTCTTTTTAACTGGCATGATATAGCTCCAGTTCAAAATATTCATGAAAAAATAATGGAGGTTGATTCTTCTAAGTTGGACAAGTTACTAAAGTTAAGTGTTTCTAAAAGAATTGAAGGGTTAGATGAGGTTGGTGTAATATTTTCTGGAGGTGTTGACAGTTCAATTCTAGCCCTACTTTTAAAAGAAATATCAATTAATAAAAAACTGGATATTACATTATATGCTGTTGGAGTTGAAGGGTCAAAGGATATTGAAGCCGCAAAATACGCTGCTAAATACTTGGATTTACCGTTAAAAATTCAAAAAGTTACAGAAAAATTAATCAGAGATAATTTAGCACATGTTGTTCATGCAATAGGTGATGATAACCTTATGAAAATAGGTGTTGGAATGACAACTTACTTAGCTTGTCACATGGCATCTAAAGATAATATAAAAGTCGCCATTTCAGGTCAAGGTGCAGATGAACTATTTGGAGGATATAAAAGATATCTTAAAAGTTATAGTGACGGAAACCTAGATTGGGAGTTAAGAAAGGACATATCTAACATGTATCATGTAAATCTTGAAAGAGATGATGCATGTGCAATGCTTAATGGAGTAGAGTTAAGATTACCGTTCTTAGATAAAAATCTAGTTGAATATGCAATTAACTTACCAATTAAATACAAAGTTGCTGGATCAGGAGATGTTTTAAGGAAAAATATCTTAAGAAAACTAGCATTTAATGAGGGTTTAGATGTGGATATTGCATTTAGACCTAAAAAAGCAGCTCAATATGGAACAGGTATTGATAAAATACTTAGAAAAAAAATTATAAAAGATACTGACTTATCTAGTTTTTTATAATGCTTTTGAAGTTAAATTACAAAATTTTAATTTAATATTTGTAAAGAGGAGTCTATTTTTCATATTTAAAAAAGTTTGACTAATTTTTTATTATTTTTTGGGGTTAATTTTTAGTGAAAATTATTAAAAAATGAGAGGGATGAATAATTTGGATTCATCCATTAATTTATTTTTTTTGGTTTTCTAATTGTTTTTTTAAGTTTTCTATTTCTTGTTTGTATTGTTTGATATTAATGTATCTGGTATATGGGCTTTTTTTTTATTTGCACTATTGATGATTACTTCTTTTTTTTTATTTTGGAATTTATTTGGTGGATGTTTCCTAAAAATGATTTTAACCGATAAAATTTTCAACTTCACATATATACATTTTAGTAACATTAAATATGAGAATTTAAGATGTGAAATTTGTTATGGGGATTAATATTGTCTAAATTAAAAGAAATAATAAATATGTTGATTTATCTAATTGTGATGAATCTTCTTGAACAATTCTGTATCTGTAAATTTGTTAGTTGGTAATTTGATTTTGTGATTTTTTCGCAGAAATTTTTCAATTTTTTCTTTTTTGCGAAAATTTTT
>CACZPT010000091.1 GCA_902783085.1 uncultured Methanobrevibacter sp. | reverse complement strand
TTAATTTGCTATAAATTAAAAACACCTCTATTAAATGTTTTATCACATATAATAAAAATATATTGCCAAACACCAAAATCATAACACTATTAAAAAAAAATAATATTCCAATACAAATATTGTTTAAAATACGTTAAATTGTATGAAAATAAATAAAAAACCTTAAATATTCGATTTAATATATTATTAATTGGCAATGTTTAGTATTGCCAATAATTGTGAAATGCTTTAAGCAAATGGACAATAGTAATGCTTTTAAGTAACACATACTATACAATCTAAATCATATTATAAACATAAACTCATCAAAAAAAAGCATTACTATAGCGTGTGATATTAGTCCATAGAGTATATACAAAAAATTGGGGCTTGATGCCCCAACTTTCATTCATAAAGTTCATGAAAATGAATGAATACCTCCAAAAGATTGGTATCTAACCTAGCGATACTTTGAGCAGCTATTTTAGCATTCACATCCCAATACACAGACGCAATTCCCCCAGCAATAGCTGCTTGAGTATCCGCATCTCCCCCAAGAGAAACCGCATTTCGAATTGCATCTTCATAATCACAAGCTTCTAAAAAACAAATAATAGCTTCAGGAACAGATTTTTCACAGGATATTTCAAAATCATAATAGTTACGAATATCTGATAATTTTCTACTTAAATCATATTCATACTCATTTTCAATATGCTCTTTAATTTCATCTTTATTAAAACCAATTCTTGCAAGATAAATAGCATCTGCAGTAGCTTTAGCTCCTTTAATAGCTTCAACATGATTATGAGTTACACAAGCAGAGATTTCAGCTAGTTTTTGAACTTCATTTAATGATTCACCAACCCATGCAACAGGAGCAACCCTCATAGCTGATCCATTAGCCCAACTGCCATATGGTTTAGAATCCTCATCCCTTAGCCACTGTTTAAACATTCTGCCATAACCAGCATAAGGATAAAGATTTCCAAAATGCTTAATTTCAGATATTAATACATCTTTAGAATCTTTATTTTTTAATAGCCATGATGCGATGGCCAATGTCATTACCGTATCATCAGTGAATCTTGAATATTCATTGAATAATTTAAAATCTTTAGTTTTAATAGGATTAAACTCTCTTGAGGAACCTATAATATCTCCAGCTATTACTCCAATAATACCTTTCATATAAATTATTATCAATTTAATAATAATTAAGTTTATGTAAAAAAAAAGTTAAAATATTGTGAAGTCGAATTAACCCCACATATTATTATGAATGTCTCTCAAGTACAAAATCTGCAATATCTGCAAGTGCTTGTTTACTTGAAGAATCAGGCAATATTTCAAGTACTTCTTTAGCTTTATCAACACTTTCCAATGCTAAAGTTCTAGCATTTTCAATAGCACCATATTTATTAAAAAGTTCAATAGCTAAATCTATATCTTCTTGTGAATTATCATCCTTTTTCAATATTTCAAGTAAATCATCATAATTCGAACCTTCAGATGCAGACAATGCATTAATTGCAATAATGGTCATTTTACCTTTAACAATATCAGAACCTATAGGTTTACCCAAAGTTTCTTCATCACTAGCCAAATCTAAATAATCATCTTGAATTTGAAAAGCAAGACCAATAAGTCTTCCATATTCATACATTGCATCAACCACATCTTGTGAAGCTCCACCCATAATAGCCCCAACTTTAGTGGCTCCAGCTATTAATGCTCCGGTTTTCTTGAATATCATTTCCATATATTCATCTTCAGTAACATCATATCTGTCTTCAAAACCCATATCTAAAGCTTGACCTTCACAAATTTTTACACATGCATCAGCAACAGTGGCTAATGCTTTATTAATTTGAGATGGATCGATATCTTCAGGATTTGAGCTTAAAATAATTTCAAATGATTTGGAAAATAATGTATCTCCTGCTAAAATAGCAACATCTTCACCCCAAACTTTATGAACTGACGGCATACCTCTTCTCATATCATCATCATCCATAATATCATCATGGATAAGTGAAAATGTGTGGATGAGTTCAATAGCAGCTCCTGCTTTAAATGCATTTTCTTTATTTCCCCCAACAGCTTCAGAAGTTAACACTGCAAGAGCCGGCCTTAACATTTTTCCACCGGCTTTTGTTAAATAAATTGATGCTTCTTGAAGATTATTTGGAGTAATTACAGATAATTCATCTTCAATAGTTTTAATAATATCTGATGAATAATTACCTAAAATCTCTTTAACATTACTCATACTATCTCTCCGATTTAACTTTTAAAAACTTGTGCTTGTGAATTTCTTAAAATATGAACATCATAACCAATTCTATAACCTTCTTCTTCAGCTAACTCCCCATAAGCTGAAAGCATTGATAAATCACCGTGTGCTGGAATAATATGCTGTGGTTTTAACATTCTTAAAAATTCCCTATGGTCTTCTCTTCCAGCATGGCCTGAAACGTGAGCATTAGGATAAATTCTAGCGCCTTTTGATTGTAATCTTCTCTCCATAATGTGTCTATTTGCAGCATTAGTTGGATTTGGAATAATCGGTGCTGAAATAATAACATTATCTCCAGGTTTAATATTAAATGGGGTTCTACCACTTGCAATTCTTGGAAGTAATGCATCAGGTTCTCCTTGATGACCTGTAGTTACAAGTAAATATTTATCACGAGCCTCATCTGCTTCCATTAAAGCCCTGTTTACTGCTTTTGGACTGCCATAAATACTTGCGTTTTTAGGTAATTTTAAAATACCCAGTTTTTGTGCAATACCACAGAAACGTTCCATCGACCTGCCTAAGAAAAAGATTTCTCTATGGAATTTTTTAGCTATATCAGCAATAGCCTGAACACGTTCTACATGAGATGAAAATGTAGTAACAATCATACCTGTTTTTTCATGTAGTGGTCCTTTCATCACATCTTCTAAAATATTACGTGCAATACGCTCAGAATGAGTTTTAACCTCATCATAATTCTTAGCATTAGTTGTTTCAACAATTAAAGCTAAAACTCCTTTTCTGCCCAATTCTTTTAATCTCCTATAATCTGGAGGCGGAGACACTTTTTGATGATTATCAAATTTAAAATCTAATGCATACACAATTATACCTTCAGGTGTGTGCAATACTGGAAAAACCGCTTGAGGTATACTGTGTGTTGATTGAACAAATTCTAAAGTAATATTTTTTGACAATCTCATTTTACTTCCAGAATTTAAAACTTTAATAGGATTTTTTACTTTAAATTTACGCTCACCTTTAATTTGTTTTTCAATTAATGCAGCAGTATATGGAGTCCCAATTAAAGGAGCATCATATCTGTGAGCTAATTTTGCAACTGCACCAATATGATCTAAATGACCATGAGAAAAAATTATTCCTTTTACTTTACCATCAACATCTTTCATTAAAGTGTCATCCGGAATAACTCCCCTTTCAATTAAATCTAAACTATGCATTCTATCGATATCAGTATCCTCATGCATACTAATTCTGTCAAGATGAATACCCATATCAAAAATAATAACATCTTCACCAATCTTGACAGCGGTCATGTTTTTACCGACCTCCTGATATCCTCCTATTGCGATTACTTCCACGCTCATACGTTTCTATCTCCTTGAATAAATCTTTGTGTTAAATCCTCTTTCATTTAGCCACTCCCTTGTTTTTCCGTGAATAACTAATTTAGAATTTTTAAGTTCCTTGATATTATTAGCGCCAACTAAAAACATTGCAATTCTTAATGAATCATTAAATTTAGTAATAAAATCATTTAATTCTTCTTGTGAAACTGATTTTTTTAAGAATGGTAAAGCCATACCAACACTATCTGCACCAAGCGCAATAGCTTTTGCAGCTTCAAGACCTGATCTTATACCCCCAGATGAAATAACCGGAACGTTAACTGAATTTACAACTTCTGCAGTGGAAATAGCAGTAGGAATTCCCCAATCCCAGAATAATTCACCCAAATACTTATCTTCAGACCTATATGTTTCAACAGCAGCCCAACTAGTTCCACCAGCACCTTCAACATCAATATAACTAATTCCAGCATCAACTAATTGTTTTGCAGTCTCACCAGATATTCCACAGCCCGTTTCTTTTGCCATAACTGGAATATCAACAACACCAGTAATTTCATTAATTAAATCAAAATATCCCCTTGCATCCAAATCACCTTCCGGTTGAATAGATTCCTGTAGAGGATTTAAATGAATAGCTAATATATCAGCATCTAAAATTTCAACAGCTTTATTAGCTAAGTTTAATTGTGGTGCCCCAATATTTCCAATCAATAAACAATCTGGAGCATTTTGACGTACCACACTATAAGTATCTTCAAGTTCAGGATGTTCGCAAGCCGCCCTTTGAGAACCAACACCTAAAGCAATATTATTATCCTCAGCAACTATAGCTAATTGTTTATTAATTTCTTTTGCTTTAGGGTGTCCACCAGTAATAGCAGTTATAAATAAAGGAGAATCTAATTTTTTACCAAAAACTGAAGTGGATAAATCAATTTCATTTTTATCAACTTCCGGAAGAGCATTATGAACTAATTCCACATCTTCAAAACCTGTTGTTTTATCTTTAAATCCTACATCATAATTTTTACAAATTAATAAATGCTCCAATTTTCTATCAGAAATCATGTTTAAATTAACTCCTTGAAATAATAGTTCCTTTTACTTTTTCACTTTCTAAAACTTTATAAATATTATCTTCAACTTCAGCATTTATTATTTTAGATTCAATTCCTAAATCAGCCAAATATAAAAGTTCTTTAATCTTACCAACCATACCACCAGTAACATCCACATTAGTTGTTCCTTCAAATGTGTCTAAATCTTCAATAGATGAAAATTTTTCATAAAAAATTGCATCATCATGTGTTTTTGGATTTTTATTGAAAACCCCATCAACATCAGTTCCCAAAACAACTTGAGTAGGGTTTAAATTTAAAGCTAAATATTGAATAATTTGATCGCCAGAAATTACACAAAATTCCAATTCATTATCTAAAACTACATCACCATAAATAACTGGAATAAAACCTTTGGCCAAATATTTTCTAAAAATTTCCAAATTACCGCCAACAATTCGTTTATTATCAGCTGTAATAAATGATGAAGCTGGAATTGCAACAACTGGAAGGCCTTCTTCGATGAAAGCATCACAAATAAGCATGTTTAATTTCTTAACAGCATTTTGAATTTCGCAAAAACCAATTCTTTTTTGCGGATATTGTTCTTTTTTAAAAGCCTCACCAATTTTATGTTTTTTTGCATGCGGATGACCAAATGATCCTGCCCCATGAACAATAATTAATTCTTTATAGGAATTATCAAGTGACTTTTTAATTTCACCCACTATTCTTTTTAGGTTAACAGAATTAATTTGACTTTCTTTGGAATCCTTATTAGTTAATATACTTCCACCAATTTTTAGAATAATCAAAATAATCACCAGCGTACTCTTGAAGAAACCCCACGTTTTGTAAATTTAACTCTTAAAACATTATCTTGACGAGAAATACCTTCTGCAACATCCTCTATTTTTCCGGGACATAATGCGATAATACTTCCTCCACCACCTGCACCAGTAATTTTAGAACCTATTGCACCACATTCTCTCGCAGTATAAACCATACGGGATAATTCTGGAGTATTAACTCCTAAAACATCTAAAAATCCATGATTAATATTCATTAATTCCCCAATTTTTTTATAATCCTTTTTAAAAATAGCTTGTTTTGCATAATTTGTTATATTACCCATAGCTGTTATTACTGGATTGATAATTTTAGGATTTTTATCTTTAAGTGTTCTAACATCTTTAACCATTTTACCTGTGTTTCCATGTTTAGTTGTATAACCAACAACGAAAGGTGCATTAAAGTTAATTTTTAACGGTTCGAATTTCTTTTTTCTAGATAGATAAACTAAACCACCATAAGTTGAAACTAATGTATCTAAAGGTGAAGCAACACCTTGAACTGCTTGTTCAACCATATGTGCATCATGAGCTAAAGATTTTTTATTAAATCTAATATTATGATATCTATACAATGCTGCAAGAGTTGCAACAGTAACTGCTGCAGATGAACCAAGCCCGGAACCTATTGGAATCTGTGAAGATAAATTCATTAATATTGGTGTGTGGTCATGAACTCTATTAAGAGCTTCTAAAATATATCTAATAATACCTGGTTTTCCTTTTTTTAAAGTATATGTTTTATTTATTGTGTCTAATTCAACTTCAAACTTTAAATCAAAAGATCTTAAAATAGATTTATTACTATATGATTTTTTGATTTCAACAAACGCCCTTTTATTAACAGCACCTGCAATAGCAGGTTCATCATAAACAACAGAGTGTTCACCAAATAAAATCATTTTTGCAGGGGCTGAAGCCATAGCTTTCATAAAGACACCTATTTAAAAATACCTGAAGCATAACCAACAACCGATGTTAAATCACCAGTTACATCACCACTTGTTTTATATGCTAATATTTCACAGTTATCTAATCCACACATTTTAGAAATAGAAATGGTGGTCATTACAGGACCATAACCACACATAGTTATATTATATTGAACAACTTCTTCATAAAGTTTAAATTCATCCATATTTTCAATATCTTCTAAAACAAATCCATCAACAGTATTTGCTTTTTCTTGTGTGTTGAAATGAGATAAATCTGTACTTGCAATAACACAAAAAGATTTATTTAATTTATCACCTGCTTCAAAAATTGCTTTTGCAAGGTCATTTGAAGCACTGAAAGACTGAGAACCCAATGTTATTGGAACAATCTTAAAGTCATCGGAAAAATATTGAAGAAATGGTAGTTGAACCTCAATACTATGTTCATGTAGATGAGCATGAAAATCCCCACAAGCAATATCTGATGATGAAATTATTGCATCTGCAAATTCACAATCAATATCTATACTACCTAATGGAGTAACCCATTGCCCTTCATTATAAACTGAAATTTCAGATCCAAAACCTGTGTGATTAGGACTTAATATGATAAAAACTTCAGGAAAACCATTTTGAACTATTTTGCAATAGCTATGAGAAGCTATTGGACCAGAATATTGAAAACCCGCATGTGGAACCATAACATTAATTGGATATTTATCCCCACTAAAATTGTTTAATTTGGGGATATATCCAACACCAAATTTATCTAAAAAACAATTTTCAATCGTCTTTTTTAATATTTCGGGATTATCTGGATAAAAAGCACCAGCAACCGCAGGTTTTCTAATCATTTAACTCACTTAAAATTTAAGTTCGAAATCGGTTGCATCAATATCTAAGTCACCGTCTTCAGGAATTTCTCCCCTTTCTCTTAAAATTTGTCTTGCAAGTAACCAGTAAACTAATGCAATAGCTTTTCTACCTTTGTTGTTAACAGGTACTGCAATATCAACAAAACTAAGTAAGTTTTCAGTATCACATAATGCAATAACTGGAATACCATTTTGTTTTGATTCTAAAACAGCTTGTGCATCTGATCTAGGGTCAGTTACAACGATAACTTTAGGTTCAATAAATTTAGCATAATTTGGATTAGTTAAAGTACCTGGGATGAATCTACCTGGAATGGTGGTTGCACCAGTAATTTCACCGAATTTTTTAACTGGAGCTTGACCATATTGTCTGGTTGCCACAACTAAAATATCTTCAGGGTCATATTTTGCTAAAAGTTTTGCAATTTGCCTAATTCTTTCATCAGTTTTTTGAATATCTAATACATATAAACCATCAGATCTTACTCTGAATATGTATTTTTCCATGTCGCTTGTTTTTTGTTGGGTTCCGATATGTAAACCTGCTGCTAAATAACTGTCTAATTCTATTAAAAGTTCATTTGTCATATTAATAAGCCTCCATTAATTAAATTTAAAAATCATCTTCAATTTTAACACATTCTTCTGGACAAACATCCATACATACTTCACAATAGCTGCATTCATCAGGATCAACTATTTCAATTTTGTCTCCTTTGAGAACTAAAACTTCCATAGGACAAACATCAGCACATTCCGCACAATCTGCACCTTTACATTTTGAATAATCAATTGTTACTTTAGACATAAATCATCTCTCCAACATTTAATTAAATTGACCCATTTTTGGATTTGGAAGTTCTTCTTCTATACGAATAAGTTCATTTAATTTAGCTATTCTTTCCCCACCAATTGCACCAGTTTTAATCATAGGTGAAGCAAAACCAACTGCTAAATGAGCAATAGTTTCATCAGTAGTTTCACCAGATCTATGTGATACAACAGGAACAATGCCATTCTTCTTAGCTAATTTAACAGTAGTATAAGTTTCTGACAATGAACCAATTTGGTTAGGTTTAATAATGATTGCATTAGCTGCATTCATTTCAATACCTCTAGCTAATAATTCCTTATTTGTTACAAATAAATCATCACCACAAATGAGACATTTATTCTTAACTTTAGAAGTTAACTGTGCAAATCCTTCGAAATCAGATTCATCTAATGGATCTTCAACATAAAACATATTATAAGTATTAATAATATCCCTTACAAATTCGATTTGATCTCCAGTATCTCTTTCAATACCATCTTGAGCATAAACATATTTTTGTTTTTCTGAGTTCCATAATTCAGAAGCAGCCATATCTAAAGAAGGTCTAATTTCAATACCTGTTTCATCACTTACTTCTTCACATGCTTGAGATTGAATTTCTAAAGCATCCACATTAGTAATATTAGGTACCCATCCACCTTCATCTCCTTTTCCACCAGTGAAACTTGAGTCTTTAGTCTGAATTAATTCTTTTATTCTTTTGTGAACTTGAGCATTTGTAAAAACTCCTCCAACTATATTAGTAGCTCCTACAGGAACAACTAAAAACTCTTGAATATCAGGTGCATTAATACCGGCATGAGCCCCACCATCCATCATATTTCCAAGAGGATAAGGTAATTCATTAACTAAATTTCCTCCTAAAAACTTATATAATGGCACGTTATAAGATGAAGCGGCAGCTTTTGCCACAGCCATTGAAACTGCTACAGTGGTATTTCCACCAATAGCTGATAAATTATCAGTTCCATCAATTTCTCTTAATACTTCATCGATAGTAGTAATATCGCCTGCATCCATTCCAATAAGTTCTGATGCAATAACATTTTCTACTTCACTTACAATAACGTTTACTCCGCCTTCAGGAAATGATATTACTTCTCTTGAACCAGTACTTGCTCCACTTGGTGCAGCAGCTCTACCAAAACCATTCCAAGTTATTACATCAACTTCAACAGTTGGGTTTCCTCTGCTGTCCAAAATCTTTCGAACTTGGATATCTTCTATAATACTATCCAAAAAAACACCTCAGTGTCCGTTAATTTATTACCACATAACCTATATTCCTTAAAAATAAGTAAATTTATTTATAGAGTTATTATGGTATTTTTTATTTTTTTAAAGAATATTAAGAATTAATAAATAGTTAAACTATTTATTCATTCCTTATAACATCTAATGGTAAAACTCCTTCTTTAAGTTCTTTATAAGCTATATCAATTGGATCTAAAGAGTCCTTAATTTCCACTAAAGGTTTGGCCCCCATAGATATTTGAATTGCTCTAGCTCCAAGAAGTCTAGCTCTTTCAAACCTTGTTAATTCTTCTAATTCCATGAACATTACTTCCATTAAGTTTTATTTTACCAAGATTATAATATTATAAAAAATTATCCCTACAAATTGTAGAATCTATTCCCAAGTTTCAACATGAGAAATTAACATTCTTCTACAACAGTATCTTGTTAAACCTAAATCATCTAAAACATCTTTAGATTTTTCACCAGCAGCTATTCTTTTATTGTATTCATCGAATAATGCTGATACAGGTTTTCCACAACTTAAACATCTAATAGGAATCATTTATATCATCTTTTTTAATTTAAATAAAATATAAAAGTACAGAATTTATCTGTAACTTTTTTGCTTACGTGCTCTTGCTCCAGGGCCACTGTATTTTTTAGGTTATGAACGTCTTGGGTCACCTACTAACATAGTTCTGTCATATTGAATGAATTTTTCTTTTAAATCCATATCTTCAGACCATTGGACGAGTCCTTTCGCAATTACCATACGTGCAGCTTCAGCTTGACCCATTACTCCTCCACCAATGACTTTGATGTTGATGTCAACTTCATTAGCTAAGTCACCAGCTAAGGTTAATGGTTCTTGTAATTTCAAGTTAGCAAGCTC